>PBHT01000040.1 GCA_002720285.1 Acidobacteriota bacterium
ATTTTGCCACTGGAGGCATTCCAGAGCGGCTAGGTAATCGTCATCCAACCGTTGTGCCCTACGAGACCTTCGAGGCTACCGACGGCGAGTTTGTTCTCGCCGTCGGTAACGATGCACTGTGGCGAAAGTTCTGCATTGTGGCCGGACTCGAAGAAATCGTGGCGGACCCACGATTCGCAACCAATCGCGCCCGAGTGCAAGCATACGATGAACTTCGACCGTTGCTAGAACGAGTATTACGAACGCGATCCCGGCAGACCTGGATCGAGGACCTGACAGCCGCTGGTGTGCCGTGCGGTGACGTTCGTAACATCGCTCAAGTCCTAGCTGACCCTCAACTCGCCGCACGCGAGATGGTGACCGAACTCGAGCACATAGTCGCTGGTAAGATTCGCGTTCTAGGGATTCCCACCAAGCTCTCCGAAACACCGGGCACCGTTAAAAACCCACCACCAGCGCTCGGAGAACACACGGACAAGGTTCTCGAAGAGCTACTCGATATCAATCAGGCCGAGCGATCCCGACTCCGACAGTTGGGGGCCATCTGATCTTCTGGACAACCGCCGGACAAATTTCACCCCTACACTGCGTAAATCCGTACGAGTTCCACGAGTTTGTACCCCCGTGTCTGGTACGGTGGTACGATCCGTTCCGTACGGAGGTACTGCATCATTCCATCATCGATATAATCAGCATCACCCACTGCCGGTGATTCGGATAATAACCGACCCAAATCAGTGAGCGACATGCAATTTTTATCAACCACTACGGTCGTTGGCCAAAAGCCGAAACGTCTAATTCGAGTTTGAACTGCCTGTGTACGAAACCCAACATAGATCTCATTGCTGATGAACTGGTAGCCAACATCAACCCTTGTCGATGGCGCGTCCTCGACACGGAGTAGCCCTACATCGTCGATCGACGTCATAGCATCAATCAACGTCTGTGTGAACGTACCCTCACCCGACCATTCAGATGTTTCAATGTTGGTCATACAACATCCATCAACCGTTCTTTCAATCCCTATAAAGAGTCCTCAGCACACCGAGCAATCGAAATCTATAACGCAGCGATGCTGTGCACGTGAAGGTAAGAAAAGCCTGGCCGAAGTGAAACCAGCAGGTTCACCGAACGTCGACAACCTCAATCGTACCCCGCATCATCGCGCTGTGCGGGCTGCATTCGTAGACATAGTGTCCAATCGCTTCGGGTACCTTGAAAACAATGGAGTCGCGCTCACGGCCTCGGAGCCGTGGAGTTGCCAATTGCCATGCACCGACAGCGAAGCCATGTATGACGCCAGGCTGTTCATTCCACAGTACGAGCCTTACTGTCTCGCCGGCCTCCATGCGGATTCGCGGATTCGCTTCAGCGTCACCATCGACGTAGAACGCCATGTCCGACGCCCCCACTACTATCTCACGGGGCCCGGGTGGCACCTCGGTCAGAAGAGGCATAGAGCCAGCCAGAGACAGCCCAAGAAGCATAACTAAGACCGGCTGTCCTTTTACCTCTCGGAAAATTGCCATCGTTATCCCACCAGCATTCCCGTGGCGTACATGAGCACGAATCCAACACTAAGACCGCTTAGGGCGGGTGCGGTCGACATAAAACGCATCACCGGTCCATCGGGCACTAGCTGCCGGACGATCTGTACGACGACCTGAGCAATCGCTCCGACTCCAATACCCAAAAATATTACTGCCCAAAGCGGCGAGTACACTAACCCGCCCAACCATGCCCCGACGATTGTCGGTGCACCGCCCACCACGCCAAGCTTGACCAGTTGGCCGATTTTGGCGCGGTCACGCGCTAGGGGAGCCACGATCGCCAGCCCTTCTGTAGTGTTATGCAGTGTAAAGCCAACGATAAGGAGGGTACCAAGTCCAGCTTCTCCCAGCGCGAACGCAGCGCCAATCGCTAGCCCTTCACCAAAGTTGTGCAGCCCGATGCCGATGGCTACCAACAGCGCCAAGGCCCATCCGCTTGTTGCCGTGGCTTGCCTCTTTCCGCGTAGCCATCCGCCAAGTAACTCAAGCCCTAAATAAGCACCAAACACGCCAAATCCGAACAGCATGACGCCTTGGTAGGACTCGGGTAGCACGAGAGCCATCTCCAGCCCTTCCTGTCCAGCATCCACCATGAGGAACAGTAGTAATCCAACGGTAAGCGAAAGCAGAAACGCCAGCCCAGTCCGACCAAGGCGGGCAACCAACGGAAACCACAGCAGCCCAATGGCTACCGGGATTACGCCGACATAGGTTCCAATCAGGGTAAACGCGAGAAAGTACCGTAGATCAGGCTGAGGGGTCTCTACTGCAACGGAAATTTCGTGGTCAAACGTCGCACCCGTTGAGGTAACCACACGCACGGTGTGCTGTTCACCTTCGACCCACGGATACGGAATCGTCAACCGTGCGCTCTGCAGATGACTCAGTATTGTGCCCACATCCGAAGTGAAAGCCCAATAAGCGTCATCGACTTGGATTTGACTGATCGTTACCGTGTCGGGTCCATCATTGAAAACACTGAGTGAAATCTCGTTCGGTCTCAATTTCGCAGCACTAAAGGATAGTTCCTCGACCGGCGGATGCTGACTGACGCCGATCGCATCACCTGGCCACGTTTGAATAATGACAACGAGCAGCACTCCGAGTAGTACCAATGGCGCCAGGGCAATCAAACAAAGGCGGCCTATCGGGTTTGGAATCTCAGCTGTCACGCCGNTNCTCCTCGGCCNAGAANAGCCCCATCCAGCCAAGCTCGGCAAACTCGCTCTGATGTGCATGGAACATAAACTNNCCGGGATANCGGAACTTTGTCTCGATAANCGCNCGNTCNCCTTGACANAACATCAACGTGTCAGTTGTCTCANTCGGTTTTAGCTGCGTACCNGTNCGCATNACGTCGAAGAACATGCCGTGCATNTGNATNCTNTTAATNAGNTCGAACTCAGTCAGGTTCACAAGATANATNCGGACGAGTTGTCCNACNNTCACGCGGATTGGGTCNTGCATATGATGATGNGCCACCGTGTTGACCGCGTACACCTCGTTCTCAGCATCNAAGTTNGTATCGAANNCATTCATTACCATGACAAGCTCGTCCGCTGGTTCGCGGTGAACCATACCGTCNACTTCCTTTGGGTCGATGATGAACGTGCCNTACAGNCCTTTGTGGATGTGACGCCGCAATGGCGTGGCGTGACAGTGGTAAAGNTGTNNGCCGAACGGCTCAGCATCAAATTCGTACACGAANCGCTCACCNGGCCGCACCTCGTGCTCGGGCAAGGAACCGTCTACTTCAGGAGGATGCCAGCCGTGAAAGTGAATCGTGTGTGGGTGGGAACCCTNATTGAGAAAATTGACCCTAATCCGATCNCCTTCNGTTGCGCGNAGGGTCGGNCCAGGCACCTGCCCGTTGTAGGTCCAAGCTGGAAAGAAGACNCCNGGGGCGATTTCAATTTCTCGGTCGACCGAGAACAATTCGTANTCNCGCAGCATCGTACCGTCTTNGCGAGGNGTNTCACGATAGAATCGCCGGCGNTCCACNTGGGNNAGGTCGGAAAANTTCCANGTCCGGAGAAACACGCTAGGATCGAANGATTCNGTTGAAACACGGCCAACGGCTCCCATTTGGTGAGANCGNTGNGGGAAATCGTCTCCGGCCTCCTGTGCANTNACCGAGNGTGAAGCAATGCGTGCCGTGCCCCCNGCAAAGGAGCCCAGNCCTGCTACTTGAAGCCATGAACGACGNGACAATCGCTTCATCNGACCAAACTATCNAGNNAAAANNGAAAATCTNTNCACTCGGAATAAATATTTTGACATATCAAAATTAAAATGTCTATCGTTAGAAAGTGAGATTGCNAAACCGGAGAAATATTCCATGGCAACATCCAGCACAGTCGAGAACTACCTGAAGGCTATNTATCAGGCGCAGGCAGCGGCGGANGACAAACAGGCACTTGTTCCGATGGGNCAACTCGCCTCTGCGCTCGGGGTCGTACCGGGAACCGCAACAACAATGGTCAAGACTCTGGTCAGGTCAGGGTTGGTCACTTACGAGCCATANTCAGGTGTCCGTCTGACTGACGCCGGCGAGCATCTAGCGGCCATGGTGCTCCGCCGTCATCGGTTAGTCGAATTGTTCCTCGTGCAGATCATGGGAATGAGCTGGGCCGANGTTCACGAGGACGCCGAACAACTCGAACATGCAGTGTCCGACCGACTTATTGACCGGATCGACGAANTACTAGGTAGGCCGGCCGTTGACCCACACGGCGANCCAATTCCAGANCCAGAAGGCGTTGTGCCGAAGCATCTGCACAAGAACTTGTTAACCTGCCCCATCGACACTAGCCTGGTCGTGACCCGGGTCATGAATCAGGATGCCGATTTTCTTCGTTTTCTCGAACAGCACGACCTGAAACCGGGTCAAGTAATCAAAGTCATCGCACGGGACACNTCAGCCGACAGCGTNAGCATCTTGAGNANNNGGAACCACCAAGTGACTATCGGNACGCGGGCAGCATCAAAATTNCTAGTGGAAGTCTAACGGTTGAGGAAATCTATGCTTTGGTAGAAATTGCCTCGGGTTCATAGGTTGCCGACGANGTGGGCGTNTCCCAGACCTTGACCCGGACNACCGGTAGCCCAGACTNCTGCACGTGCTCATAAATTAGGCGTGCTATCCGTTCAACCGTCGGATTGCTCTCNACTAGAAAAACCGGTTCGCCGAGTTCACGAAGCGGCTTAACAAGTGGATCATCNCTTCTCAGNATCATCTTGTGATCGATCTCTCGGTCAATCCAGCNCTTCACCAAANGCTTGACGTCGCTAAAATCACACACCATGCTTCGCTGGTCGAGTGCCGCTGTGCGGATCTCTATCTCGGCGACNGCNTTGTGACCGTGAGGATGCTTGCACACACCCTCGTAATCGAGTAAACGATGTCCATAACAGAAATCCACACGCTTAACGACAGAATACATAGAAGACCTCGATGAGTTTGATCCACNACATCCACGCGCAATACGAANCAATGAACCANTNATGGTANCGAAAGACTCAAAACNGGGTCAAGCCACAGCCGTTCTGTGTTCGGCTGGTCTCGACAGTGCGGTTCTTCTCGCTATCGAGTCTTCGGCCGNTGCCNAAAGAGTTCGACCAATTTACATCAGCGTGGGTTTTGCCTGGGAAACCGCGGAACTCGCGATNCTCAATCGATTAGTAGCTTCGCCGCCNTTTGTANACATCGACNAAATCAGNAAGCTAAACGTTGACATGCNCGATATCTACACAACCTCTCANTGGGCAGTNCGTGGCGACCCGCCAGCATATGACACGCCAGATTCTGATGTGTATCTCGTAGGGCGAAATGCGATGCTACTGACCAAGGCATCCGTGTATTGTGCGCACCATGGTTTTGACCGAATCGTNNTGGGCACACTCGCNGGTAATCCATTTCCTGATGCCACGCCNGACTTCATGAATGCGATGGCGCAGGCGTTGTCTTTAGGACTGGCACATGGAATCACNATTGCCACGCCGCTCGCGGAGTACAGAAAANCAGANGTTATCAAGCTCGGTGAAANACTCGGAGTTCCGTTTGAACTCACGTTATCGTGTATGCGGCCAAAAGGAGACNAGCACTGCGGACTTTGCAGCAAGTGCCGCGAGCGNCGGGACGCGTTCAGTGAAACTNGCATCTGCGACCCAACGAAATANGNTGCTAAGCCACCTNGCTAGAAAGANCCGNTGCTTATTATTCATNCCANCCTGGANNGACATNGAGCTTNCGGNCTTCGAGTGGAATCGTTNACATCGAAAGCACCTTACGCCGCTCGTTTTGCANTGGCCCACCAAAGATATTNCGATCAAGGCTTCGGAGGAGGTGCCTGAGTGTTCGCTGATCGGGCCAGGAAATCACGANCACTCCCNCGCNTTCNGAGGGAGGGAATTTCTTNTNCTCCACNAAAATNACGNTCGAAAGTAATAAGTGTACGAAGAAGACNANGTGCAACACGGTAGTGCTCTTGATCACTCGCGCGCCGTAAATCGTCATGCTCGATGACGAAAAAGACGTCCCAACGTAGCCTGTCTCGCATAAAGGCAACGAGGCTAGCGGTTACGTTAGCGTCAGCGTAGATTCTTGGTTGTTCGGTGATCGCGTGAAGACACGACTTGAACTCCGAGGACAGCGTTCCCATCATGAAGAGGCGTTCGTTGCACATGAGCAACTCGCCCGCACCCAAAACTCACTTACTCCCTACATCACGCTTCGCACCCCGAGCCGCTTCTGCCTGCTGCTTTAAATTAGAAACTAACTCGTCACGTCGACGCATCAGTCCCTTACGGGGCCGATGACCGCGCTCAGACCCGATCACATACTCGCAGAAGAGTGGAAACGCTATGGTCGAGTCGCAGTAGGCCACTACGGTGTCGGGCAGGACACCTGGATTCACTTTACCCCAACTAACGGCCTCAGCCGGAGTGGCACCCGAGAGTCCGCCCCACACAACCTGATCAGTGGTGATCTGAATGAAGTAGTCGTTGCCACCTTTTGGAATGCCGTAAACTTCCCACAACGTCGGCTGGCCTTGTAGATAGAAGTTCTTAGGCGACCCGCCGCCAAGAATGACACATCCGTTTTGATGACCTGAGAGAATGATCGCACAAACTTCATTGACATCACGATTCGGATCGATCATGAAGGAGCTGCCTTCGAGTAACGCATTTGAAGCAATGTTCATACCGATGGAACTATCACCGGGCGAGGAGGTGTACACCGGCAGGTCTACGGCTGCTGCACACGCTACGACCGAATGCTCTTCGCACCCTGGAAACCTCTGAAGCAGATCCTGCCCTAGGCGATGATGAAACTCGGCACTCGACATCGGTCCCTGGAGCCGCTGCCGGACGAGAAAATCCCTGATATACGAATCTGTTTCAAGAAGAACTGAGGATGGAAATAGCACGTCGTAAATGCGGATGATCCCCTGCTCGTAAAGCTCGATATCATCAAGAAACGGCGAGCCTCGGTGCAACGTAAAATTCATGGCGTAGTGCAGGTCGTGGTAGAGATTCGCCCCCGTACTGATAATGAAATCTACGAGACCTCGATTCATTAATTCGATTAGGCATCCACCAAGACCTGCTGGCGTTAACGCGCCGGCCACGGTCAATCCGATCGTCGTATCGCTCTCCGGCGCAAGCATCTTGTCCGAAAAAATGTGACAAGCTTCGGACAAACGGCCAGCGTTAAACGCTTGAAATCCATCATCGATCAGCCTACGGATGTCTTCACTACCCCTAGGCCGGTAGTACCGAATTGCTGCTCCGTCGAGGTGGTTATGACCGTGAGAACCTGACGAACCAGGAGCGCGATGAGGCATGGGGTTCCTCCGATACACGAGGACATCCACGGACCTTAACTCAGTCCGGGACCGACGAAACCGCCAGGGAAAGACGGCGGCCGGGTAAGCTTAACACCTCTTCTCCCGCCTGATTGACGCGATCTTTATTAAGTACTGCGAGAGAATTGTTCTGAATAGTAACTCCAGGTTAGGACAGCCTCTAGCATCGATGGTGAGGCTAGATGGTGAGACGACCACACCCACTAACTCTGTGTAGCTAAGGGTTGGAACCTCAAGGAAGAGGTATCATGCGGTCAATCTTCGATCCGGCTAGGGTCGACCCAGTCGGCACGGCGTCCTGAGAACCCCACGACGAGTAAAGCAGCGCCAAGTGCACCCGTGAACAGCGCAAAACCATCCGTGAGCCACGACTCCCACTTAAAGTCGGCCAGACTGAGCACCACCGTGAGAAACACAAGCACTGCACCGATCGAAGTCGAAATTCGACGGGCAAGTGTTAACCTTATTAACGTTCCCCGCAAACGCCTGATGGTTGGCAATTTCATGCCTCAAACGTCTCGGGTAAGAATGACGCGATACCAAATGGATATTTCTCGTTGACGACAGGCGAGACCATTTGTGCCACGGCCTAAGGGACTAGCCTACTGACCGTCGTTACGAATCTCCCCAAGACCCATAGCGTGATAGCCAGCGTCTACAAACAGCACCTCACCAGTCACAGCGCGCCCTGCATCACTCAAGAGAAACATTGCCGCGTCTGCCACTTCACCAGCATCGATATTACGTCGAAGCGGCGCATGAGCACGGTAGACTGACAGAATATTGGAGAAACCCGAAATGCCACTTGCGGCTAATGTCTTGATCGGCCCAGCAGAAATGGCATTGACGCGGATTTGCTGAGTGCCAAGTTCGCTCGACAGATATCGGACGCTGGCTTCAAGCGCGGCCTTCGCAACCCCCATTACGTTGTAATTTGGAAAAACCCGCTCGCTACCAAGATAGGTAAGCGTGAGAAGGCTACCGCCTCCTCTAAGTGCCATCAACGGTGCAACCGCTCGCGCCAGAGCTACGAATGAATAAGCGCTGATATCAAGCGCAACCTGGAAATCCCCTCGGGTCGTTTNTAGGAACGGTTGAGTGATCGCCTCACGNGGGGCGAAGGCCACGCCGTGGACTAGAAAGTCCAGACCACCAAACTCCTGCTCTAAGCTGNCAGCTACTGCCTCGATTTGCTGGTCCTGAGTGACGTCACACTCCAGNACCAAGGGTGGTTGTGTCAGCGTCGCCGCNAGTTTGCTCACNTTTCGCTCGAGCCGCTCGTTGACATANGTCAACGCGAGCCGTGCGCCAGCNCGATCAGCNGCTTCTGCAATCGCCCAAGAAATAGATCGCTTGTTCGCGACACCAACAACTAGACCCTGTTTNCCGGAAAGATCGATCATGTNNAACATACCTCCAACNGACGCTAGCGAGCGTGCCNGCCTAACCTACCGTNTCGGCCGAGCAGTGGAGTTCTTTAAGACGACTTTTTTTCACGCCNGNCTGAGCGCGAANCNCGNGACTTGGAGCGCCCTGACGNCCGCCCTCGACGNCGGTTACNTGGCTCGGCTCGGTCCTGGAATNGATCCTGCTCACGAGACCGCTGCTCNAAGCCGTTACCATTCGTACGACCANCGTTGCNCANNTGACGTTTTNCAGATGGACCCCTGCCNTTATCGCTACGNCCGTTCCCATTCCGCGTGTTCGACTGACGGACGGTAAANTCAGGAACACGCCGCTCCGGCACCTGTCCNTCAACACGTGGCAGTGTCGCNCGAATTAAANGCCGGTGCACCGAACCAGCACTACGNTTCGATGTGGGCTCAGACACAAGNGGCGTCTTGTCAGTAGCNGACCCATGGAGCACGTTTGCNGGAGTTGAACCAGCTTCNGCTGTTACCTCNGTTTCACTGGAACGCNCNGCATCTGTTGCAGGCAGCNTGGGTTTNCGNGNTCGGGGCATTNTTGCAGCCTTGTANTCATGCTCAGNATCGCACGTTGTACAGCGAGTCTGTNTGATTTCGTCAGACACCATAGCNACAACGGCGTGATCCGTGATGCGGCGCTCNCGCGGACAATAATCATCCACGCTATCACCCAGCCGAAGCCGACGCTCTTGCATCAAAGCCTTACCAANACCAAGGAATTCAAAAGGAGTACTCGTGCAGGCGNANCGAGTCTAGCAGAAGAGCCCGCAAAAACGCAACCGCCNCGTNGCTANCCACCACCGCACTCTACCANGCTATCAACCGTCAAGNCTTTCGACCCGCGCATCTTCGAGCCANGCGATTATATAAGACAGGGCATTNTCAACAGCAACTGGGTTTGTTGACTGGGNTGTCTGNCGTGTATTAACCGCTGCTTGAGCAGTGATCCGAATCTGGATGTCNTCCNCGAACAAATCGCTAAANGCCTTCCACTCGGTCATCGATAGCGATTCAAAGTCGCGACCNGATGTCAGCAAGTCACGAACCATTCCACCGACNAGGGTATGTGCATCCCGAAACGCCATTCCGCNCGAGACCAGATAATCAGCNACCTCGGTNGCAAGTAACAGCCCAGACGCAGCTGACTNAGTGCGANCACCTAATACNNCGAGCGTTCGCNCGACGGTGGTCACGGCTGCCGTCGAAGCCANNACGGTNTCCTCNGCGTCAAACAGCGCCTCCTTNTCCTCCTGCAGATCCTTGTTNTATCCNCTNGGCAAACCCTTCATGCTCGCNAGCCATCCAGCCGACCTTCCGATCACCCGCCCGCTCTTTCCACGGACTAGCTCAAGCGGGTCGGGGTTCTTCTTCTGAGGCATGAGACTGCTGCCCGTGGTNACCGAGTCGGAAAGCTCAAAGAATCCAAACTCCTCGCTACTGAAAACAATNACGTCCTCACNAAACCGACTTAAATGAATCATCGTTAACGCACACGCATGCAAGAAATCAGCAACGAAATCACGGTCGGCNGTGGCGTCAAGACTATTGGCTACAACCTTGGAAAATCCTAAGCGTGNCGCCAGAGCCTCAGTGTCAANAGGATANCTTGAACCNGNAACAGCGCCAGAACCAAGTGGCATGGCNTCGGCNTGGTCGCGCACNTTGTCGAATCGTGCGTAGTCACGACGGAAACCTTCNGCATGGGCAAGAAAGAAATGTGCGACGAGCATCGGTTGTGCGCGACGTAGATGCGTGTAGGCTGGCATGAGNGTCCCATTTGCAGANGCCGCCTGCTCNGCAAGAACAGAGACNAANCCAAGTAGACTNCGCTGAATCTCTCGGGTTCTGCGACGAACATANAGCCGAAGGTCGAGTGCTACCTGATCGTTGCGCGACCGCCCGGTGTGTAACCGTTTACCAGCTTCCCCCACACGGTCGACGAGCTTACGCTCAACAAAGGCATGCACGTCCTCATCNGGNCCAGAAATNAAGGCGGGATCNAGCTGACCCTCCTTGAGGATGTCCTGTANCGCNGNGGAAACTGCTTCCGACTCATCNGCGGTCAGGACACCCACGGCCNTGAGCGCCTCGGCCCAAGCGAGACTCCCGTTGACATCGTCNTCAAATAGCCGACGGTCAAAGACGAANGACGACTGAAACCTNAAGACNTCGGCGTCCGGAGCGTCGGCNAAACGCCCTGACCAGAGATGCTTAGTCATGTGATTGTGGCNGAGTCAGNCATCGNCCTTCTTAACTTTGGATTTCATCGAAACGTTCGGTCGCAGTGCGGCTGGCCCNTTTCGTGCCGCCGTCTCAACCGGCAATCCAAAAATTTTGATAAAGCCNTCTGCAGCNGTGTGGTCAAACNGATCTTCNTCGTCGTANGTCGCCAGNGCGTGATCGTANAGGGCGTANGGTGATTGNCGGCCTACCACCCTNCAGTCACCTTTGAACAACTTGAGNCGGATTGTNCCGGTCACACGCGNCTGGACGTANGCGACCANNGCGTCGATCGCTTCACGNGTNGGCGTAAACCACAATCCNTCGTAGACGAGGTCGGCGTAAGTGCAAGCTAGATNACGCTTCACTCTATCAAGNTCACGAGGAATGACCATCATTTCTAACTCGTGATGTGCCATGTGCANAACANTNGCAGCNGGCGCCTCATAGATCTCTCGCGATTTGATACCGACGAGACGATTNTCCANCATATCTATCCGNCCTACCCCNTGGGATCCGGCAATTGTGNTCAAACTATGNATAAGCTCGACGNGCGGCATCCCGACACCATTCACCGANGTTGGTACACCGTCAGTGAACTGAATTTCAACGTAGGCTGGCGTATTTGGACATTCNCCCGACGGACGGGTGAGGGTGTANATNTCCTCCGGTGGTTCTGTCCAGGGATCCTCGAGNACGCCACACTCAATCGACCGCCCCCAAAGATTCGAATCGGTGCTGTAAGGACTGTCAACCGTTGCAGGCACAGGAATGCNNCGTTTCTTGGCGTAGGCNATTTCTTCGGGCCGACTCATNCCCCAGACACGGGCGGGTGCAATCACTTGGATNGNGGGATTTAAGGCACGAGCTGAAACNTCAATNCTGACCTGATCNTTACCTTTACCGGTGCAACCGTGNGCGATCGCTCCGGCATTCTCGCTCTCCGCGACCTCGATGAGACACTTCGCGATTAAGGGTCGTCCCAGTGACGTCGCCATNGGATATCGTCCCTCGTANAGTGCTCCAGCCTGAAGAGCCGGGAGTAGATATTNATGGACAAACTCTTCACGCACGTCGATCACANGCGCNCGGACCGCCCCGACTGCTAACGCGCGNTCACGNACGTCGTCNAGCTCTTTGCCNTGACCCATGTCGAGCGTTACAGCAATGATCTCTGCATCATGGNGCTCGGCTAACCACGGAATCGCGACTGAGGTGTCGAGACCACCTGAATANGCAAGCACGATNCTCTCTGTCACTTCATCTCCTTCCGACCTCANGCCTTGGCCCAGGTCTCNAATCGCTTAACNATTTCAGCCGCGGCTCGGCGGTGACGGGCGATCACNAATATCGTGTCGTCNCCTCCAACGGTNCCCACCACCTCNTCGTAAGTAGCCCGATCAATCGCTAATGCCAACAGCTGTGCCTCACCTGGGTCAGTCTTAAGGACGATCANCTGCTCGACCCGTTCAACACGCTTCAAATAATCAGCTACGGNGCGCTGTNCATCGGCGCGTGGNCCCATGGTCTGCATCTGCACCACATCNNCTCGCTGATAGGCACCGTCCGCNGCGCGCTTGACAAGTCCGAGCTCCTTAATATCACGTGAAAGTGTGGCCTGAGTAGCATCGAATCCCCGTNGCTTGAGACGTTTTCNCAGAAGTTCTTGACTGTGAATGGCCTCACNAGTCACGAGTTCAACGATTGCTGCTTGGCGAAATNGCTTCATAGCTATTCGTTAACAAGAAACAAAAATNTGCTGCTTTTATTGACCGTAACGNCTACAATTTGGTATACATATACACTTGNNTGTATAAATATACATNACTTGGATGAATATGCAAAGAGTTCTGGTTGGGNTGGCTGGCGCNACCGGCTACGTGGGTCAAGAGTTNCTCGCNCTTCTNGCTGGACACCCNCGNGTGACACTGACAACTGCGATGTCCTCTGGAACGGGACAAACATCANTGCCCAAGATGGCGCGCATTTGGGACGGTGAANTCNTNCCNCTTTCGGTCGANCAGCTTGCCGAAAAGACAAACGCCGCCTTTCTAGCGCTNCCCGATCCNGTCACCGCTGAAGTTGTACCTGCANTAGTTGAGCGCGGGGTACGAGTATTCGACCTCTCCGGTACGTTTCGTCTACGTAATTCNGAACAGCGCGCCAAGTGGTATCCGGCAGCATCAGATACCGTGGCTNNCACAGCGGTATATGGTTTACCGGAACATTGTGGAAATNCGCTCCGTGATGCGACGCTCATCGCATGTCCTGGTTGTTACCCGACAGCGGCTCTTNTNGCNCTCCGCCCACTGATCACAGCTGATTTATTGGCTGNCGATCTCGTCGTTGATGCNAAATCTGGACTTTCTGGNGCCGGCAAAACACCGAGTGAACGAACCCATTTCTCNGAATGCCACGGTAACGTTGCGAGTTATGGCATTTTTTCACANCGCCACGCCGCCGAGATTGANCAGGNACTACAGAAGACCGTCACCTTCGTACCCCATCTGGTCCCGTTNGACCGGGGCATTCTGGAAACGATNTACGGTCGGTTGAGGCCAGGACTGGGCGCCGATGAGGTTGGTCTGGCACTCCACGAAGCATATCGTGAGAGCCCTTTNGTCCGACTTCGCGGCACGAATTTACCGGAAATCAAGGATGTTGCCCACACCAANTTCTGTGACATTGGATGGTCAGTCTCNGACGACGGCCGACTGGTCCTTGTAGCCTGTTTGGACAACCTAGTTAAGGGTGCAGCTGGCCAGGCCGTNCAGGCTTTCAATCTCGCGTTCGGCTTCGATGAGCGCGATGGGTTGCTCTAACCGAGGTTACGGTGTCCAAGTCCCTTTCAGGTGTCGACGTGGGACCGGTCGTGCTGAAGCTTGGTGGAGAGCTGATCGACACGAGCGAAGGACTGGATCGCATAGCCACTCTGATTGCCCAAGCGGCGGCTCAACGTCCGGTAGTCGTTATACACGGCGGTGGTCGCGAAATCGACTCTGAGCTTGCGCGGGCGGGCCTTGATAAACGGGTGGTAGATGGACTACGCATTACGGATCAAGCAACGCTCGATGTCGTTGTTGGTGTGTTGGCCGGTCGGGTTAACACCCGACTCGTGGCAGCAGTTACCCGAGCCGGTGCTCCTGCCGTCGGGTTAACCGGAGCAGATGACCGAATCGGTCTTTGCCGCCGCGCGAGTCCATACCGCGCGCTTGACGGGAATACCGCAGACCTTGGTTTGGTGGGCCAGCCACTGCCAACGGAGGCTCCACGATTACTGGACCGATTGCGACGAGCGGGTTACACGCCAATCGTGGCGTGCATTGGCGTCACTCAAGATGGACAGCTACTTAACGTGAACGCCGACATGCTCGCCGCTCAACTAGCAGTGAACCTGAAGGTGGGCCAGCTCATCATTTTGGGTGCGACGGCTGGTGTTTTGGATAGTAATGGCCACTCATTGACAAGGCTTGACGATGCCGACGTTGAACAACTTGTGGCGAGCGGTGACATCACCGCCGGGATGGTGGCTAAACTTGACGCATGCCGGCTGGCAAGCCGGAGCGGTGTCAATAGCGTCATCATTGCCGACGGTCGCCGAGCCAACGACCTCGACCTCTTACCGGGAACGGTGATTACCGCGGGTGATGGGCCCACGAATCCGCAGGCTTCTGCCTTGACTAAGAAAACGAATAAGAAGGGGGCGGGTCGTGACGAATAGAAACGTCCTCGACACTGAAGCGACTCACATTTTACAAACTTATAAACGCACGCCGATTGTGTTCTCACGAGGTCGCGGTATCCATCTGTATGACGATGAAGGTAAGGAGTACACCGATTTGGTGTCCGGTATCGGAGTAGCCTCCCTAGGACACGCACATCCAAGGCTTGCTGCCGCTATCGACGAACAAGCCAAGGCGCTACTCCATACATCAAACCTCTACTACCATCCACTTCAGGGACAGCTGGCAGCACGGTTGACCGAACTCTCGGGACTCCCTCGATCGTTCTTCTGCAACAGTGGTAGTGAGGCGGTAGAAGCATGCCTTAAGTTCGCGCGCCGCTACTGGCACACCGAAGGTGATGTTTCGCGGACCGAGGTCGTAGCACTTGAGAACTCGTTCCACGGACGAACACTTGGTGCACTATCAACTACGTGGGAGAAAAGTTATCGAAGGCCATTCGAGCCCCTCGTGCCAGGCGTTAGGTTCGTACCCAGAGAGGCCACTGCGCTGACCGAGGCGATCTCGACCAATACCCAAGTTGTCATAGTCGAACCACTTCAGGGTGAAGGTGGTGTCCGGCCGCTCTCGAAGAACATCGCTCATACCATACAGAAAGCCTGCGATGACACCGGCGCACTGCTCATTACCGACGAGGTGCAATGCGGTCTTGGCCGAACCGGCCGGCCCTTTTACTTCCAGGCGTTAGATCTCCGGCCTGATCTAATCTCGGTCGGGAAGGCGCTTGGAGCTGGCGTTCCTATTGGGGCAGCGCTCGTGGGAGAGCGCGTTGCGGCAGCGGTCGCCTACGGCGATCATGGGAGTACTTACGGAGGAAACCTCCTAGCTTGCCGAGCCGCTCTCGTTTTCCTTGAAGAGTTGATGGATCGAGGCTTACTCGGGCACATTGTAACGATCGGTGCTCTCGCCCACCAGCAGTTACAAAAGCTAGCTAACCGACACCCCTCTATCATCGACATTCGTGGTGAGGGCGTGATGTGGGGTATCGAGATTGACGGCAATACTGATGCAACCGCTATTGTGACGGCCGCGCTCAAACGCTGCCTCCTCATAAATCGGACTGCGGGAAACGTCATTCGCCTGCTGCCGCCACTCACGATTACCGAAGATGAACTTTCTACGGCGCTCGCTACTCTTGAAGCGGCGGTCGCCGAGGCCGAAGCTAGGGCGTCATGATTGAAACGACGCCCCTTCAAACAACTCTGTAATGGGTACCAATGATTGGATTGCAGGTGGGGTCACTGCACCAGCCGGATTCCGCGCGGCTGGCGTTGCCTGTGGCATTAAACCCGTTGGCTTGGACGTTGCAATCGTCGACGCCGGAATCCCGACGTCCGCCGCAGCGGTTTTCACAACGAATCTCGTGGCAGCAGCCCCCGTTCTAGTTTCCAAATCACATCTTAGAACCAGTAGTGGCAGGGCCCGCGCAGTCATCATCAACAGTGGCTGTGCGAACGCGTGTACCGGTGAAGACGGGCTGGCAGTTGCTCAGTCGATGGCCAACACGGGCGCGAAGTGCTTGGGGTGCGATCCGGTGGATGTTCTCATCGCGTCCACAGGAGTTATTGGCGTCAACCTTGATGGCCGCCGGGTCGCTAGCGGAATCGCAAACGCAACGACAGCACTTAGCCGGGAGGGTCATGACGATGCCGCTCGGGCCATTTTGACGACGGACATCGGTCCTAAGGAATCGGCCATACGGGTAGGCCTTGACACCGGTGAGTTTCGTGTCGGCGGCATGGCAAAAGGTGCCGGCATGATCGAACCGAATATGGCGACTATGCTGGCCGTACTAGCAACAGATGTCCGAATCACTGCTCCGGACCTGCAAAAAGCGCTGACTGACGCGGTCGCAGACACTTTTAACGCCATTACCGTGGATGGTGAGTGTTCGACCAATGACTCCGTCTTCGCACTCGCGAGTGGTGCTGGCAACATTGAGATTGACGAAGATTCTTTTCCCATATTTGTGGACACGCTGAAAACTGTGGCTCGACAACTCGCCGTGGCGATCGTCCGGGGTGCCGAAGGTGCCAATAAATTAGTCACTATCCGGGCACACGGTGCACAAACACCTGACGAGGCTAGACGTGCCGCGAAAACACTCGCCAACTCTCTACTAGTTAAAACAGCATTACATGGCGGCGACCCGAACTGGGGACGCTTGGTCGCTGCGGTAGGGCGAGCGGGTGTTACCTTCGATCCAGCGCGTGCCACTGTACAGATCGGTGACACTATCCTTTTCGAGCATGGTCATCCATTCGACGAAGCTGCGCCCACGGCTGCTGACTATTTGCGTGGGACAGATATCAAGATTCAGGTTGGCCTCGGAGTCGGAGCGTGCGAAGCGACTGTATGGACCTGTGATCTCAGTGCTGAGTACGTACGAATTAATTCAGAATACCGGACGTGATTATCCGACGATGAAGAAAGATTTTCTCTCGATTCTTGACCTGACCACTGCCGACCTGAAGCGTTGCCTTGACGTAGCCGCAGAATTCAAGCGAGGGCGCGCGGAGAGGCAGGGTGCGCCTACGGCAAGCCTGCTGGCGGGCCAGCATGTCGCGTTATTGTTCGACAAGCCCTCACTCCGTACCCGCGCAACATTCGAGATCGCGGTGCGTGAGTTAGGCGGAGAAATTATCAATCCCACCGTCGACGAAACGCTGGCCAAGCGCGAGACTATGGCCGACGTGGCGAGAAATCTCGAGCGGTGGGTAGCCGCGGCAATCATCAGAACGTTTAAGCAGGAACGCCTCGTAGAAGCCGCCTGCGCAACAACCCGGCTTCGCATCATCAACGCGCTCAGTGATACTGAGCATCCCTGCCAAGCACTTGCTGACATGATGACCCTGCGCGAGCACTGGGGCACTCTGGCTGGGCGGGTCTTGACCTTTGTCGGCGATGGCAACAACGTCGCTACTTCACTAGTGCAAGCCAGCGCCATGCTGGGCGTACGGATCCGAGTCGCATCACCAGATGGGTATGGTTTATCTGATCGCGTCGTTGATGAGGCCATCGGCCGTAACGCCTCGGCTTCGGTCGAGCAATTTATCGACCCACACAAGGCAGTCTCCGGCGCCGACGCAGTCTACACCGATGCTTGGACTTCGATGGGCCAAGAAAATGAATCTCGTTTACGGCAAAACACATTTTTCCCCTACCAAGCGAACGCTGAACTGATGGCCAAGGCGAAACCAGGCGCGCTTTTCCTCCATTGCTTGCCAGCGCATCGCGGTGAGGAAGTCACGGACGAGGTCATCGAGGCGCCAACGTCGGTGGTTTTCGACCAAGCAGAAAATCGGCTCCACACTGAAAAGGCCCTCCTTACAATGCTCTTGACCGAGTAATCCTCGACTGCAGACCCTTACACGTTACAGTCATCCGAAAAGGTGGGCTGGGATATACTCACCCTTCAGAAGGACACCCTAAACGATGCTTGAAACGATCGAACAATCCAACACCTGGTTAAACGGTTATGTGTGGGGCATGCCTATGCTCATCCTTCTAATGGGTACGGGCGTGGTGTTAACGGTTTTAACAAGAGCCGTTCAGTTCAGGTATTTGGGCTTTGCGCTTAAAGAGGTGCTGGGAAAACTCACGGAGCGGACTACGGGAACCGGTGACGTGAGTCCGTTCCAAGCAGTGTCCACCGCATTAGCATCGACCGTCGGTACTGGCAACATCGCAGGTGTGGCCACCGCTCTGACATTGGGTGGTCCCGGTGCGCTGTTTTGGCTCTGGCTGTCTGGCCTACTCGGTATGTGTACGAAATTCGCAGAGATTGTAATCGCGTTGCACTATCGAGAGCCTGATGCTACTGGCACCATGCGTGGCGGCGCCATGTACACACTGCGTAAAGGACTCGGGCTGCCATGGCTGGGCGGAGTCTTTGCGCTGCTCACTTCAATGGCTGCGTTCGGTATTGGCAATATGGTGCAGGCGAACTCGGTAGCCGACAGTCTGCAATCTAGCTTTGGTGTCGATGAGAGGATTACCGGTATCGTCCTCGTGGCACTCACAGCAGCAGTGATCCTTGGTGGAATCCAGCGAATCGGCCAGGTAACACAGGTGCTTGTGCCATTCATGAGCCTGCTCTACCTCGGCGGCGGTTTACTGATCCTTCTGCTCCACTATGCCGACCTTCCTGGTGCTGTCGCACTCGTTTTTGAGAGCGCGTTCAATGGCGCAGCCGCGACTGGTGGTTTTGCCGGTGCGACCGTGCGCGCTGGGATGCAGCGTGGTATTGCACGCGGACTTTTCTCTAACGAGGCGGGCCTAGGTAGCGCTCCAATGGTGCACGCGGCCGCTAAGACGGACCACCCTGTGAGGCAAGGACTCTACGGGATCTTCGAGGTATTCGTTGATACGGTCCTCGTTTGCACCATTACCGGGCTGGCCATTCTGGTTACCGACACCTGGCAGATCGAGGGCATGACTGGCGCTGCACTTTCAGGTGAGGCGTTCCGCTCTGGGTTACCGGGCATCTTCGGCAACATCATTGTTACCAGTAGCATCATGCTGTTTGCTTTCTCGACGGTGATAGGATGGAGCTACTACGGCGAAACCGGCATCGTCTATCTGTTCGGCGCTAAGATCGCCCTACCTTATCGGATTCTCTGGCTAGTCTTTATTTACCTGGGCGCAACCGGTTCACTAGAACTTATCTGGAGTGTGGCCGACACACTGAACGGCCTCATGGCTATTCCGAACCTGGTGTCAGT
>PBHT01000041.1 GCA_002720285.1 Acidobacteriota bacterium
TCAGCGAAGAAGGCAATTGAGCGTCCGTCCGGGGAGAAGAATGGCTGTCGAGCACCATCCGTGCCCGGAAGGGCTACAGGGCTCACTTGGTGTAGTGCACGATAGAAGAGATGGCGACGCCCAGCAGCGTAGGCGACGTAGGCTACGCCACTGCCGTCCGGTGCAACCGCAACGTCGGTCACTTCGTGAGCGGCCGACGTGGATAGTGCGAACCGAATTACCGGTTGCGGCTCAGGAGTGGGAGACTGCGTAGTAAACCAGACCACGAGAGCACCGAGCAACGCTCCTGACACCAGCCAGATGCTACGCATGTATTTTTCCTAAGAGGTCAGCGACACCATTATACGGGAGTGGAATAGTGTGACCGGACAGGCTTTACGGGTAGTCTAACTGTGGCAAGATGTTACCAGTTACACATGCCTTAGGAGGATACCTGATGATGCGTCACCGTTCTCGTTGGAGTTCGGCTTCGGCCATGTTTAGCGCATGGGCGTTAGCGGTACTTTTTGTCGTTGTGCCTTCGGTGCAAGCCCAGACTGAGACGCACTCGACCCTGTCTTATCTCGAGCAGGTCAGACATGAGACCGGGGCACCTGGTGTTACAGCAGCCGTTTTGGCGGATGGCGACCTCATTTTTTCTGATGGCGTTGGTTATGCAGAACTCGACAACCAAACACCGGCTACTGGAGCAACCGTGTTGAACGTTGGTTCGGTTTCAAAGGTGATGGCGGTGATTGCCATTATGCAGTTAGTTGAGCAAGGCAAGGTAACTCTTGGCGATGACATCCGAACTTATGTAACGGCATTTCCCGATAAGGGAACACCAATTACATTACGCCAAATCATGACGCACACCTCAGGAATCCGTCATTACCGCGACGGCGAGTTCGGGCTGAACGGGCTTCGTTCTATGCGGCACTTCGATGATTTCGAGGAAGCAATTCAGCATTTTACGCATGACTCGCTACTTTTCGCGCCCGGTGAGTATTGGTTGTATTCTTCGCACGCATTTAACCTTCTACAGGGCGTCGTGGAGCAGGTTTCAGGTGTCAAATTTGAGAATTACATGCGAACTTATGTCTGGGAACCGGCCGGGATGCTGCGCAGTTCGTTCGATGTCCCGTCGCGAGTCGTGCGGCAACGCGGACGTGGGTATGTGCGTGCCAGCGATGGGACGATTGTTAACAGTCGTTATGAGGACGTCAGCTATAAATACGCGGGCGGCGGCATGCTGTCGACGGTCGAAGATCTAGTGAGAATGGGTAATGCGATCAACAACGGCACATTGCTCGGCCCGGAAGTGGTTTCTGAGATGCACAGGTCCCATGTAGACCCCGTTCTACAGTTTCAGGTTGACGAACAGGCCCGTGAACTGTCGTTCAAGCAGGCTCTTGGTTGGGATTTGTCAACGGATAAGCAGGGGCGCACTTACATAAGTAAAACAGGTACTGTTCGAGGAACGCGCTCAGTCGTTATCAACTACCCAGACGACGGTCTGGTAGTAGCCCTCCAGGCAAACATCGCACCGTTTCCGATTCAGCGCCACGGAGAGGCGATTGCGCAAATCTATTTACCACCGGTGCGCGCCAGGTAAATTGTGAATAACCATATGACCTCGCATCGCTTCACGGTCGGTTGCCTCTGTACGTGCGCCGTTGTGGTAGGTGTTGTGATGGCACCCATTGGTTCGGCACAACTTGATCAAGGCGCGATACTGGATCGCTTGGGTGAAATAAGGCGAGAGACTGGTGCGCCTGGTGTTATGGCTGCGGTCGCTGTCGACGGAACGGTTCTTTTTGCGGGCGGTGTTGGCTGGGCTGAACTCGAGAATCAGGTACCGGCCGCTGGTGTTACCGTTCACAACATTGGACCAGTGTCGAAGGCGATGACGACAGTTGCTGTCATGCAGCTTGCCGAGCAGAGGCGACTCAGGCTCGACGACCGCCTTGAACAGTACATTCCGTCGTTACCAGCCGGCGTTGAGGACGTCACACTCAGGCACGTTCTTACTCACACCTCGGGTCTACGCCTTAGTGATGGTAGGGAGAAGATTGGCAGCTTTGACGAGCTTGTGGAGGCGATCCCGCGTTCCCCCAACGCCCCCTTGCTGTTTTCGCCTGGTTCCTTCTGGGTGTACTCGTCACACGGGTTCAATTTACTGCAGAAGGTAATCGAATCAGCGTCTGGCGTGGGTTTCGAGGACTACCTTCAATTGAATGTGTGGGGCCCTGCGGGAATGGGCAGGACTTCTTTCGACATTGCGTCGCGGATAGTGCCACGCCGGGGTAGTGGCTACAAACGCGATAAGAGCGGCACGCACATCAACAGCTCCAGTCTCGATTTAACCTTCCGCTTTGCAGCTGATGGAATGCTCTCAACGGTACAGGACCTCGTACGTCTTGGTGTGGCTATCAATGCCAACGTTCTAATGAGTCCAGGCAGCGTGGCAACCATGCACAGGCCACAACTAGAGGAAATCCAGCTTTTCACAGGAGACGGTTCTACACCTGAAGGACCCACTGGACAAGCGATTGGGTGGTTTATAAATAAGGACGGGATAGGTCGTAGTTACTTTTATCAGACCGGCATGATTAACGGGGTTAGTACAGTGCTGATTAANTATCCCGCTGAGCATCTTGTCATTGCCNTGATTGCCAACCTNCTGCCATTCGATGCGCATAAGGCTGGCCAGTCAATCGCGGNNATGTATCCGTAGGCCGACACTANNGGTTTCNGGCAAGAGNTCCTGCTTATGGATTCNACGGTCTCAGTTCCTNGCTGGAAGATNAAAGAACCCAGTANCGGTTTCAGTAGCGTCGATTCTGCTGCCGTANTAGGTCGAACTGTGCCGTGTCGGCCACGGCCATAACAGCCATCACGCCAGCTTGCACGGGATCGCTTACGGCGAGGTCGGCNGCGTCGGGTACNCCACCGGCCATATTAAGGGAGATCACCANTAGGCCCTGNTGGCGGACNTCCTTGACGGCTTCGGCGATCTCNCCACCCATGATGGAACCAGCAAGGACTAGCAAATGGACACGGGGAAGCCGCACAACTGCGCGCACCGCAGCGCTGATNGCCTGTTCCCCAACGAGGGGTATTGTGTCGACCGAGATCCGCTCGCCCCTAATNTTGTGTCGATCGGCCTCCGAAATNGCACCGAGCGCGACCTGCCCAACTTGAGCACCCCCACCCATGATAATGATGCGCTTCCCGTATATCGCNGCTGAAGAAGAGATCGCTTCAACATTNCTNGCAACTGCTAAATTACGNAGATCGNCNANGACGGANTCNACGCTACTGTCCAGCGTGAATTCCACCGAGAGTTGACGCGTCGTTTTAGAGTGGGAGACCACCTCGAGTGAGGTGACATTCGCACCGTGCTTGGCGAAAACCTGCGAGACTTGGTGGAGTGAACCAGGCTCGTCGGCGAGCTTCAGGACGAGAGCGTGNTCGGACATAGATTGATTTTACTCATGGTTACTATCGACGGGTAGTCGTTTCNGCGATTGCCCAATCGTAGTGATTTCCGGCACGCTGGATCACCTCTGGAAGATCTNCNGCTAAGAGGTAGCGTTCCTCAACGAGAGNAAGTGCGGCNTCTGTGATCCGACCGAGATAGTCGTTCTTGTCTCGGTAGCGTTCTGCTATCGACAAGCGGGCATCATTGTTCTGTCTGCGCTCAGAGGCCGTCNGCGCAAAGGGNAAGTAGGANCCTATTTCGCTCGACAAACGGTCTNCTGCACCAATACTGGCGTGACGATAATTCCAGCCGGTTTGGGTAGCCAAAGGGACCTCGATTTCCGGCAGTCTAATCCCAGCGCGGTCGTTTCCATTCTCGTCGACAGCTGGAACGAGTTGGACGAACGGGTCACCAATAAGCGGTGGTTCGTTCGACACAATTCCCAANGACCAGTCCGGGCCAAAATCNAGACGGAGNGCGGNCAGCGGTGACTGTGGCAAGCGTGNGCCAGTTCCCTCNGGCCAACCCGNCTCGNCTGGNGGCGTGAGNGTTTTGTCTGACAGTCGCGGATAGCGACTGGGGGGCGGCNCTTGATCACCAACAACCCAGGCATCAAGTGCATCGAACAGCGCGCGAACGACAGCAGNNTAGATCAGAGGATTCATCGGGGCCTGACCAAGAAACGANATCGAAGGATTTGGAGCCGGGGGNAACCGCCCGACGATATGCGGTCCTGACGCCACCATGTAGATNCGACTTGTGTCCGGCGGTGCGACGTCCCGTACTCCAGTTGGGTCGGTATGGATTAGTGAACCTGCCCGATTGAAGTACTCNGANTTGGTCAGCAAGTGGAATACCTTAGGGACGGTGNCACTGTCGCTGGCTCGCNGAAGNANCCCGTCGGTCACTCCGGTCAANGGATCGGTCAATGTAGTGTCAGNAAACGGAAACATGTCCACAGGAAAAAGGAAGTTGAAATGCTGCAATGCGTCGCGTGAAGCTTGGCCGAAACGGTGATTNAACGATCCTCGACCGGCACCACCGACTTGATCGAACACACCGTCGAAAACCTGANGACCCGACTCATCTTCGTTGAAGCCTTGGTAAAGAAAGTGACGAAGGANCCGACCTGTCTGTGACACTCCCCACCCGAGCGCGTANTCAATGTCGGGAAGCGGATTGNTGTCACCCTTCTCGTANTTGAAGAAGCTGACGATGTCACGTGTGCCAGNGAGACCNGTNCCGATGACTCGTGGATCNTCNCTGAGATAGACGACGTCGTAAATTTCACCTGGAACGAAGCCGCCGTCGAGCTCGACGGTNCCCGGTTCAGTGAAACGCCAGCGGTCACGTGGGATGANGGTTGGTGGATCGGTCGGNAGCGACTTTACCGTCATAACGTGCTCATCGCTCGNAGGATTAACGACTGAATAGGCTCGATGTCCTCGGTCGGCAACTANCGCCGTAGAGCCGACAGGGCCAACAAAGTTNCCACGGACNAGGCCGGTGATCGGNTGGCCGTCATTCATCGCAACCGGCATCGACATTCGCATTCGACCTTCTGGCACATCCCATTGCCAGCCCATCCAGAGAAACGAGAAGCCGCGGTTCATTAGTGCGCCATCGCCAAACTCTTCGNCGGTGGTCGGATCTGCTGATCTACTAGCCTTNTGAAATATTTGCAGGATCCTCTTACTGCCACGGTTTCCNGCTTCATAAAAAAGTCGGCCGTTACTGCGACTCGGGTCTACCGGCTTTANGAGATAGAAGTCTGAGCTGAACTCGACCTCACCGTTCACATTGCGCGGTGCTAGCTTCAGGTCGACGATGATCTGGTTTTGGGGTAGATCGGGGTCGACCGCGAAGTGAGCGGNGCCTACAAGCTTCTCGTAGGGTCCAGCGAGGCCAAACNCACGACCGTCAAGGACCACCTCGCGCCGCTCGACCGNGAGNCGCACTAGTCTTGCTTGGGCATCGCTGGCCAAGGCTAGAAAAACCAAGAGACCTATCCACAAGTTGATGATNGGNAGGTTGGGACGCATCANCNAGTTACCTCTTTGCTTATTGAATCCTATATCCTGTTGGTAATTTCAGNGTCGAAATTAAAANGGGCCTTCTTTCTNGCNNGTACTTTTTACATNGCTGGACAGTNGTTCGTCCTGAGCGTGAGTATGACGCAATGGTCGACCNGGGTCTTTGATCAATTGCAGTTGACGGTGTTTTTATAAAGGCTAGGTGAGTGATGCGANCCTTCTNGGTGATGTTTGTACTAGTAGNGTGGCCGGTCGGAGTAACCATCGCGCAGAACNCCGATGAGGCGGTCCTCCGGTCCCTTGAACNGGCGCAGGCCANTGCGGTCGTGGAGATGGATTTTGATGNNTTGGAGGAGATNTACGCGGANGACTTTATCTTCACCCACGGTACCGGGGAGGTGCACGATAAGACTCGGTGGTTCGACGCGCTGAGTAGTGGGCGTGACTACCTCTCACGCGAACACGAGATGATAGAGNTAGAACTACATGGTGATCTCGGNATTGTTTATGGNGTACTTCTCGTGCACGCCAAGATAAATGNGGTCGAAGGGCAGTTTCGGGCACGGTATGTGCGTGTCTACAAGCAGCGTGAGGGTCGNTGGCTACTCGTNTCCCACCGNACTGTTGACCAGTCGAANATNAGCTGAGTTCNATGTCAGTAGNGGGAAGTCTCACNTTGCACTGGAAGGCTTTGACAGGGTATTGTATTGGNGACTCGCCTAAGACTTCAGCGTTCCAGTTTGATCATTTCGGGTACGATCAGCGGACTACGTTGACACCGGTTTNAAGGCTGTACANGTTTTTGTTGGCCGCCGAGGCGATATTGAATTACTAGGGAGGCNCGTTATTTCTTCAAGNGTGTTTGTCGGCAATCTNAACTACGAAACAACTCAACAAGATCTCGAGACTNTGTTCGCTGNAGTCGGTGCCATCTCGGAGGTCTTCCTACCCACTGATCGAGCAACGGGCCGGCCACGCGGTTTTGCATTCGTCGAATTTACCGACGCNGCCACGGTTTTACTGGCAATTGAGAAATTAGACGGCGCGGAACTGCAGGGGCGNACCATTCGGGTGAGTGAGGCTCGTGCCCGTGCGGCACGAAGCCCTGATGTGCCGTTCGANCCGTCGCCGTGGGGCGATGACAGACCAGGCCGTGGNGGNGCTGGAAAGCCGAAAGGNAGCCGCCGNGGNCTNCGTGCTCGTAAACGTGGTTTTTGATCCTGGNCATATTCGCGNCTGGAGACAATTNGATGCCAACCGCACGAGCTCGACACATCTTGGTGNAAAGTGAAGANGTCTGCTCGGACCTGAAGAAGAAGATTATTGACGATGGGGCNGATTTTGTTGCGCTCGCCAGAGAGCATTCCNAGTGTCCATCGGGGCAGCAGGGCGGCGATTTGGGNGAGTTTAAACCCGGACAGATGGTTNCCGAATTCGACAANGTGGTGTTTAGCGAGGAAATCGGTAAGGTGCATGGTCCAATCAAGACTCAATTTGGATATCACTTGGTCGAAATCACGAACCGTACGGCCTAGGCGTGGACACTTCCAGGTATTCTTCGTGCTTATGCTTTTTGCGCACGGTGAATTCTTCGCGGTTTTGACAAATCGAAATTAGCCGACCCAGTCGGTTAAATCACTCATCGAACGTCTCATCTCTTTTCTGGCGCTCTTACACACGAGCGGCTTGAGCCCACAGCCAAGAGAGCGCCGCCTGCTTTTTCAGGCGGTTCCGCGTTAAAGTATGGGTCGGTCATCAGTCCACCTTGCTGTTGAAGGGAAGGTTGTCATGAAGCTTTTCCGTACGTTGCTCGCATCAGTTCTTGTCCTCACCGTTTCCTCCTCAGTGTTGGCGCAGGCGCAGTATTATCCGCCGCCTGGAGAATGGGAGCGAAAGGCGCCTGAAGAAGTCGGCATGGATTCAACCCTCTTGGCTGAAGCGATTGTCTTTGCTGAGGCCAATGAGACGAGTAAGCCGATGGATTTCTCGGATCAGGAACGGATCTTCGGCCAGCCGCTTGGCCCGCTACCTAAGCGTAGGGCTCACACTAATGGGCTCGTGATCCGACACGGCTATATCGTGGCGGAGTTCGGCGAGACTGACAGGGTTGACCCGACCTACAGTGCTGCCAAAAGCTATCTCTCGACGATTGCTGGACTGGCGTACGACCGCGAGCTGTTTACCGATGTGCATCATCCAGTCGGGCAGTATGTGAAGGATGGTGGCTATGATTCATCACACAACGCCGATGTAACGTGGCATCACCACTTGCAGCAGACTACCGAGTGGGAGGGTGTGCTGTGGGATCGCCGTAGTGACTTTATCGGCAGTGTGGAATTCGGCAGTGCCGAGCGAGAACCACGCGACCTCCAGGCACCAGGTGCTTACTACGAGTACAACGACGTACGGATTAATCGGCTCGCATTGTCGCTACTGCGTCTGTTTGAGAAGCCGCTGCCGATCGTACTCCGGGACGAAATCATGGGCCCGATCGGGGCATCCAGTTCTTGGTCATACCATGGTTACTCGAACTCCGACGTTGTGATTAACAGCCAGACGATGAAGTCAGTTACTGGTGGTACCCGCTGGGGAGGGGGTATCTGGATCAACTCTTTCGACCATGCGAGGTTCGGCCTACTGTTCTTGCGCAACGGCAAGTGGAAGAACGAACAGCTGGTCTCAGAAAAATGGATCCAAATGGCGTTGACTCGAGGTGAGGTCGGGCCCGATTACGG
This sequence comes from Acidobacteriota bacterium, assembly GCA_002720285.1. Lineage (GTDB taxonomy): Bacteria > Acidobacteriota > Vicinamibacteria > Vicinamibacterales > UBA823 > UBA11600. The sequence goes on from PBHT01000041.1 coordinate 8,232, forward strand.
CTACCTGTGGTGGTTGAACACAGAAGGTCGAGCTTGGCCAGACGCGCCACGTACCGCCTACCGTGCAAGCGGCCATGGTTCAAACACGGTCTGGGTTGACCCAGAGCATGACCTGGTGGTTGTGTGGCGGTGGCACCAAGGACGGGCGAGCAACGAGTTCTATAGACGGATCATCGCGTCGATCGGTTCGGAGACCACTGACCAGGGTCCGGCTTCCGCTCGTCAGTGACTGAGCTGCCAGGACCTCTATTGCAACGACCGAGGTTGACTGAATTGGTCCGGTCGAGCCAAGCATCACAGACGCTTACTGAGATCACTGCTAAAACGGTGAGGCTCCATCGTAGTGCAACTAGTGATGTTGTGAGGGCTTAGTGCGCCGGCGCATGTAACAGTTCTGAAGATTTTGAGTCTTACGCGCGGTGTGTTCCCGCGCTCTGTCATGGAAGGGGTAGGAGGACATGGCCAAGACGGTTGCGGAAATTGCGAATAGCCTCGGTGCAGAAGTAGTGGGCGACGCATCTCAACTCATCAGCGGTGTAGCATCGCTGGCGCAGGCGCAGGCTGACTACATTTCGTTCATCGATGCGCCTGAGCGAGCTAAGGCGGCAATCGCATCAGCAGCTGGATGTTTAATTGTCCCTATCGGCGTGACATCGGATTCTAAAACACTCATTCAAGCCAAGAACCCCAAGCTTGCCTTCGCTCGGACGGTCGAACTCTTCCAGGACAAGAAACCGTTGATTGCAGGAGTGCATCCGTCAGCGGTTATTGGTGTCGGGGTGAGCCTCGATGAGGGTGTCAGGATTGGACCTTGTGCAGTCATTGAAGACGAGGCGTGTATTGGTGCTGGCACTGACGTTGGTCCAGGTGTCTATGTCGGGGAGAAGTGCGTTCTTGGCACTGGATGCGTATTGCATCCGAACGTCGTGCTTTATCCTGGCGTCACGATTGGTGACCGGGTTACCGTGCACGCGGGCGCAGTGTTAGGAAGTGACGGTTTTGGCTATGTCGTTGACGATGGTGTCTTCCATAAATTTCCGCAAATTGGACGGTTAGAGGTTGGGGATGATGTCGAGATTGGCGCGAACACGACGGTCGACCGTGGTGCATTGGATGCTACAGTGATACGACAGGGTGTGAAACTCGACAACCTTGTACAGATTGGTCATAACGTGAGTGTTGGGGAACACTCTATTCTGTCGGCGCAGGTCGGAGTGGCTGGAAGCGCCATTATTGAACGTGATGTCATACTGGCTGGTCAGGTTGGCGTTGCCGATCACGTCACGATTGGACGAGGTGCTCGGGTAGGCGCGCAGGCTGGTGTCTTCGCCGGGAAAAAAATCCGCCCTGAACAGGTCGTCGGTGGGACACCGGCTCGGCCGCTGAATGAGTGGAAGACTCAGCATGCGACGGCCAGCCGGCTGCCAAAGTGGAAGGCCGAATTGGAAGCGGTCAAAACGCGAATTGCCGAACTGGAAGCGAAGGTCCGCGAATTGCCATCAACGAAAATATAATCCGCCATAGATCCGAACCATATCTTTCATGTTGGGGGTAACTGAATGTCCAGTCAAAAGCCGACGTATCAAGATGCTGACCTGCTGTTGCGAGTATACGAGCTCAGACGGGAGACCCTCATGCGTACTTCCCGAGATGCAATCAATGGTTTTTGGCCGAAAAGTTATGACGATGTGAAGGCCTACAGTGCCCCCGGCCACCCGGTAAACGCGGCTTGGCGTCAGGTCACGTCCTATTGGGAGATGGTCTTCGGCATGGCCCATCACGGCATTGTCGCTTCCGACTTCTGGATCGAAAACAACGGTGAGGGGCTGTTTTTGTTTGCGAAAGTCGCACCATATTTAAACGAAATCCGAGCCGAAGGTTCTCCGCGGTCATTCCAGCATCTCGAATGGGCGGCAACCCAAACCGACACGGGGAAGCAGTACTTCGAAATGCTCCAAGGCTTTGTGCAAAAGCGACTTGCGGCCAAGTAGCCCGCGGGTGGTGAGGAGGGTTGGGTTCGAAGCCGTCGCTATGCGTTGCGCTAGAAAACCACCGCCGGGAGGTTGATTGTGAAGTCTCGGTTCTTTCAGAAGTACCTACTGCCAGGCTTCGTCTTTCAGTCGCTTGTCATTGCGGGTGGTTACGGTACGGGCGTTGAGCTCGTGGAGTTCTTTCTCAGGCTTGGCCCCCTTACTGGGTTACTCGCGATGGGGGTGGCAACACTTATATGGAGCGCGGTCGCGGCTTCAAGCTTTGAGCTTGCCCGACTCACCCAGAGCTACGACTACCGAACGTTCTTCACCCACTTGCTTGGGCGCGGGTGGTTTTTGTACGAAATTCTTTATTTCCTTCTAGGCTTTCTGGTGCTGTCGGTAGTTTTGGCGGCTGCGGGTGCTATTTTGCACGAGACTTTTGGGGCGCCGTCACTCGTTGGCGTGATCGGAATGATGGCTGCGATTGGCTTCCTCGCACTGCGTGGCACACCAGCAATCGAACGTTTTTTGGCGAGTTGGTCGTTTGTGCTTTACGCGGCTTACGGCATCCTTTTTGTTTGGTGCTGGTCACTGTTTGGCGATGCAATAGCGGCTGGTTTGAGAGGATCGGCAATTAATCAAGGTTGGTTGTTACAAGGCGTGAAGTACGCGGGCTACAACCTGCAGATGATCCCCGCGATTCTCTTCTGCATGCGGCATTCGGAGACGCGCAGGCAGGCTCTTGGCGCGGGCGCCCTGACGGGTCCGATCGCGATGTTACCTGGATTACTGTTCTACATCTCCATGGTAGGCCAGTATCCAGCGATTTTAAGCGAGGCTTTACCAGCGAACGTACTCCTTGAGCTAGTCGGCTCCCGTGCATTTCAGGTCGTGTTCCAAATTGTTCTCTTTGGCACTTTGATCGAAACAGGAGCCGGCCTAGTGCACGCGGTCAATGAGCGGTTGGCTGCGACTTATGCAGAGCGTGGTCTCGAAATGCCTGTCCGCCTGCGTCCGGTAATCGCTATCGGGATGCTTTCCATAGGGTTCGCCCTATCAGTTCAGGTCGGGCTAAAGGACCTAATCGCCAGCGGTTACGGCACGATCACGTGGGGCTTTATCGTTGTCTTCGTCATTCCGATCCTCACGCTCGGCGTCTGGAACATCATTCAAGCGCATCACGCTTCGTTTTCTAAATACTAGTCTTCAGAGTTTGGCTCCTAACTACCACTAGGACGCTGTTGCCGATTCCAGAGTTGCTCAATTTCATCGCATGCCACGTCGAGCGGGCGATCACTACGAACTAGCGCTGCAGCGCGGTTGCAGGCCGCCGCAACCCTGGGGTTCGTAGTCAACTCCACTAGCGCCCTTGCGACAGCGGCTGCTTTATAAGCGTTGGGTCGGAAAGAGCGACCCACGTTAAGCCGGGAGAGGCGCTCAGCATTGTCAAATTGGTCAAAGGCCATCGGTGTGACAATTTGGGGTACACCCGCGCCAAACCCCTGTGCCATGGTGCCGATGCCCCCGTGATGGACGAGCGCTCGGCAGTGAGGTAATAGTTGGCTCAGCGGTACGTAATCAGAATGTAAAACGGATGCTGGCAGTGTTGAAGGAATCTGTTCAGCATACGGCGTAAGCAGGACTCCTCGGTAGCCGGTCAGTTTGCAAGCCATCACTGACTCTTGGAAGAACCGCCTACCATGACGCATCGCCGACCCCGGCGTGAAGACAACCGGTGGCGGTCCAGTTCGTAAGAAGCTCTCAACTGCTTCTGGAACCTCTCGTACACTACTTTCGTCGTAGCCTGGAAAACCAGTGCAAACTAGTTGTTCCGGCCAATCTGGTTGTGGAGAGGCGAACCATTCAGGGAAGAACCCAACGACTAAATCCGGGGAGTTCCACCAGACGTCGTAAAATTGTGACGCTGGGGGAAGGCCGAGTGAGTAACGGAACTGGTTTATGCCCGGCCCCACCACGCGGTCGATTGCTAGGTTTGCCAACTTGAAGAGTGCCCGCTTAACTGGACGAGGCCATGAGTTAATACCTTTCAGCCATGGGTGCAGCACCGGCGACTCAAATTCACTGCGGAAGCACACCGGCTGTAGCTGTATGGTGACAAGCGGCACTCCATGTGTTTCATGGGCCACACGCGCGCCGAAGGCCAGCGCTCCGGCAACGACCACGCTTTCCCTGTTTTGTAGATGATCGCAAATTAGGCGATACAGTTCTGGCGTTGTCTCGACGATTTTCCGAGCGATAATTTCGACACCCTTACGAGGGTGCCAGATATCGGGATTCCGTGTGACACTGTCGAACTCTTCAGCAGTGCCACACCGCACGAACTTGAAACCCATACGGCGGACTAGCGGCTCGAAGGAATCGTTCACAATTACTGACACGGCATGTCCGCGCGTTGCGAGTGCCGCACCCAGTCCCATGAACGGGTGAACGTCTCCGGCGCTACCTACCGGAACGAGTAGGGCATGCATTATTGACAGGTCACAGATTCGTCAGGAGTAGTGAGCAAGCGCTTGCTCCGCCGCACCTACATAGTGGCCGCCGAAGAGGTTCGCGTGCACCAGTAGCGGATAAACTTGATAAAGCGGTAGTCGGTCGGACGCCCCGGCTGCTAATGGCAGCATCTCATTGTATGCGCGTTCAAAGCGCTCACTCGGAGTGCCGAATAACTTCAACATAGCCAGGTCGATTTCTCGATGGCCCCCGTAGGCTGCGGGATCAATGATGCAGGGACTTCCGTTGTCGTCCGTGTGTAGATTCCCAGTCCAAAGGTCTCCGTGTAGCCGAGCGGGAGGCTCTTCCGGACCAACAAGGTCAGGCAGGCGAGTCAAAAGTGACCCGAAAGTCTGCGTCCAAGTAGTTGGGGCGATCCCACGGTCTACCGCAAGACGGACCTGTGGTTCGATTCTCCGGACGCCATAGAATTCCGCCCAGGTTGCGCACTTAGCGTTATCCTGAGCTAGCGTACCGATGAAGTTGTCATGGTCCAGCCCGTAGCCGTCTGCACCACTCGCGTGGAGTCTGGCGAGTCCGTGTCCGAGTTGCTCAGCGAAATCAGAGCCTGGCGAAGCCGAAGGGATGAACTCGAGCACTAGGAACGCCGGTGACGAGTTTGAACTGTCGCTCACGGCCAGTACCTTTGGCACCCGAATCGCCTCAGCGTTCTTCAGCCAAGCTAAACCGAGTGCTTCCGTCGGAAACATCCGAGGGTCGGATCCAGGATTTGTCTTAACAAAGACTTCACGTTGATCGTTGAGTCTTGCAGCGAAGGCATTATTGATGCTGCCACCGGTTAGTTGATGTGTTGAGGCAATCCCGGACCCGAGTGCCTGCGCCACCGCTCTTTGAGTATCGACCTGCATGGTAATCAGCCGAGCTGATACCGTGCACGGATCGTTGTGAGTAAACCCTTGCAGGCCCTCTCACACATGTCGAACACGTCGTCAAACCCACTGGGTCCACCGTAATAAGGGTCAGGTACCTCTGCGTTGGCTGGAGCGGTGGGATCGAACTCGCGTAAGAGATGGACTTTGGCTTCTATTGCACTATTGGGTGCAAGGCGAAGTAAGTCCTGACGATTATTGGAGTCCATTGCGATCACGTAGTCGAATGTTGAAAAATCTTCAGCGGTGAATTGTCGTGCGAGGCTATTGAGTTGGACTCCTCGAGCTTCGGAAGTTTTCTTGGCCCGCAAGTCTGGAGGGGAACCCGCGTGATAAGCGCCTGTGCCAGCACTATCGACTTCAATTTGGTCGTCCAAGTGAGCGCCGTGAATCAGCGATTTCATGAGGGACTCCGCGGTCGGCGAGCGGCAGATATTACCTAGGCAGACAAAGCAGATCCTGACCATCTTACATTCCAGAATACTTGATCTTCTGCCACGATATAATCCTAGTGTTTCCGTATATTTGGGCTTCGGCCGAACGTAAATTCGTCGTAGACACTTATCGGGCCGCATGACGTTGTGGTGGTGTTTAATCTAGGATTCAAATCCACAAGGCTGTGGGGTGAACGAGCATGGGGCAGCAAAGAATGAGGAAAATCTCTAGGCGTACCGCTATCGGCGAAGTTAGTGCAGCGTTAGGAGCTTCGGTGATCGCTCCGGCGACCGTTTCGGCTCAGGGTCGTGTCGTACGAAGTGGTCGGTTGAAGCAATCGGTCTCCCGTTGGCCTTACATCGATATTCCATTTCCCACGTTCTGCGAAGCCGTGGCCGAGATGGGACTACCGGCGATCGATCTTTTGGAGGAAAACGAATGGGATATTGCCGCCGAGTACGGTCTGATTTGCTCGATGGGGTATGGCGGCGGTGGCACAATCGAAGATGGTCTAAACGTGCGAGCAAACCACGACGAAATCGTCACCAACCTTCAACAAGCGATGCCCCGCGCGGTTGAACGAAAAGTGCCGAACCTTATTACATTCTTCGGCAACAGGCGCGGCATGAGTGATTCTGAGGCTATTCGGAACTGTGTAGACGGTTTACGTCGGCTGGCGCCTTCGGCGGAGGAGCACGGTATTACGATATGTGTCGAGTTGCTCAATAGTAAGGTTGATCATCCAGACTATCAGGGTGACCGGACGCCGTTCGGTGCCGAGATCATTCGTCGGGTGGATTCACCGCGTGTCAAGTTATTGAACGACATTTACCACATGCAGATCATGGAAGGTGATGTCATCCGGACAATTCGAGACAACGCTGAGAGTATTGCGCATTACCACACAGGCGGTGTGCCGGGGCGAAACGAGTTGGATGAGAACCAGGAGTTACAGTGGCCAGCGATTTGTCGAGCAATCGTTGAGACAGGCTTCGACGGGTATGTTGCACATGAGTTTAAACCGACACGCGACCCTTTGACTTCGCTGCGTGAGGCCGTAGCGCTATGTGACGTATGAGCTACCGTTTTGAGCCATTTCTTCGATAGCGCGATATTGATTACGGAAAACCCGAAAGTTGCAGGGCGTGTGAATAGAGTGATGTTTAGTCACAAACGGTTCACCTAAAGCAAGCGATACAGGATTACTGATGCCGAGGATTCACCCCGCCGCACACGTCGATTCAGCGGCCGAGTTGGCCGACGACGTCATTGTTGGCCCAGGGGCCGTCATTGAGGAGGGAGTAAGGATTGGGCGAGGTTGCCAAATCGGCCCGCATGCCGTGATACATCGTGGCACAACGTTAAGCGCGGAGGTCTACGTTGCGGTGGGGGCTGTGATCGGGGGGATACCGCAGGACCTAAAGTTCAAGGGTGGTGCTAGTGGCGTGGAGATCGGTCCGCGGACAGCAATCCGCGAATATGTCACGGTCCATCGATGTTCGAAGCCTGGTGCGATGACCCGCGTAGGTGCCGAGTGCATGTTGATGGCGACAAGTCACGTGGCTCACGATTGCACACTCGGAGATAGGGTGGTTCTCGCCAACGGAGTCAACTTGGCCGGTCACGTGACAATCGGTGACGCCGTTTTCGTGTCAGGACATGCACAAATACATCAGTTCATCCGGGTCGGCGCACTCGTGATGATCGGCGGTGGATCGAAAGTAATTAAGGACCTACCGCCGTATTGCGTTGCCGATGGGCATCCGGCGCGTCTCTTCGGAGTGAACGTTACCGGTCTGCGCCGAGCAGGACTTGGTGTCGAGGAAATAGGTCAAATCAAAGAGGCCTATCGCGTGCTTTTCGCATCTGGAGTGAAATTGCAGGATGCGCTGGCCACACTTGACACGCTCAGTAGTGAAGGAAATTCACGTGGTGCTGAGTTGGCGGTGTTCGTCCGTAAGTCAGAACGTGGCATAGCGCGGCCCAACCGTGGGGGGCACGAGTGGCCGGACGATTAGTTATCGCTTGTTCCGTTCGCTAACGACTAGAAGGCAGGAAGTTGGGGCTGGGGTTACAGCTTCAATAACTGCGCAGGTGGTGGTAGCCATCCACGCCAAAACGGGTTGAAAGTAAACGATGCCGACTGTTGACTACCAGCTTGCTACGACTGTACTTCAGGACCTTGTTCGGATTCCTTCTGTCAATCCCGATCTTGTGACTGGCGCTGACGGTGAAACCAAGATCGCTAACTACATCGCTGACACACTGGACGGATGGGGGTTAGAGGTCCAGGTGCGAGAGATTGCCGAGGGAAGGCCTAACGTCATCGCGACGCTGAAAGGTACTGGTGGTGGCCAGACGCTTCTTTTCAACGGTCATATGGACACCGTCGGTGTAGAGGGGATGGCGGAACCGTATTCCGGTGAGGTGCGCGATGGGAGGCTTTACGGTCGCGGTGCCATTGATATGAAGGGGTCGCTCGCTGCGACGATGGCGGCCACCAAAGGTCTCATCGATAGCGGGATGACACTGCGCGGGAGCGTCATCTTTACATACGTGGCCGATGAGGAATATGCGAGCATCGGCACAAGCGCGATAGCTGATGATATCCGCCAAGGCCGGTTACGACGTCCTGATGGGGCAGTGAACACTGAGGCGACTGGATTACGGGTCGGTGTCGGTCACAAAGGGTTTACATGGCTTGAGGTTGTAACGGAAGGTAAGGCTGCGCACGGCTCTAGGCCAGATCTTGGTGTCGACGCAATCGCGCAAATGGGAAAGCTGCTTGTGGAGGTTGACCGACTACAGGGACAATTGGCGGCCGGTGCACAACATCATCCGTTACTCGGTGCTGGTTCAGTGCACGCTTCACTCATCAACGGTGGTCGTGAGATGTCGTCCTATCCCGGCCGCTGCACGTTGAAACTTGAGCGCCGTACCGTCCCACCGGAAACAGCCGACAGTGTTTCCGAGGAGCTTGAAAAGATTATTTCTCGTCTCTCTACCGAAGACCCAGCCTTCCACGCCAGCTCTAGGGTTATGTTCGTGCGCAATCCATGGCAAGCCGACCCGCGATCCAAAATCGTAAAGACGACGGCTGCCGCCATCGAAGCGGTCACGGGTGTGCCGTCCACAACGATGACGCAAACAGGCTGGCTCGACTCTGCACTTTTGGGTGACGTCGGCATTCCCACCGTTATCTGCGGGCCAAGCGGAGAAGGACTTCACGCCGAGGTCGAGTCGATTGATGTCACCTCCCTTGGTACGTGCGCCGAAATCTACGAGGAAATCATCCGACGGTTTTGTGCATAGACCTGTAAGTCATCGCCACCATCCCGAGGACGAGAGGTTAGCGCCCTCAGCTGTGCCCGTGGTTGGTGCCTAATTACCCACGGTTGCCAAACACTCGATTTCAAGCGCTGCTCCGAGTGCGAGTCCAGTGGAGCCGAAGGCACTACGCGCCGGGAGATGCTCAGGAAAGAAGGTGACGTAGACCTCATTCATTGTTGGCCATTGGTCCATGTCTTCCATGAAGACACTGCACTTGACCACATTGTTCATAGACGAGCCGGCCCTCTCGAGGACGTTACGGATGTTTTCGAGTGTCTGCTGTGTTTCTGCTTGAACTCCTCCTTCTGCAAGGCCACCGCCTGGCATGGTACCGAGCTGGCCTGAGAGGTAAAGCATGTTATCTACCCTGACGTAAGGTGAGAACGGTAGCCCCCCCTGGACGGCAGCGTATTCGACCTCCGGACCGGAACGTTGAGCGCGAGCCGTGAACGAACCGAGCGCAAACGAAAGCACGACGATAACGATAATGAATAACCGAATGGACGAGGTCATCTTGAAAAAAGCTCCTTGGTTGAGGGAAAAAATAGCTGCCGACTAGGCTAATCAAATGCCAAATGAGGGCTTGAAATCAAGCGACTGCTTGGGTGACCCGGATTATCTACTGTCTTGGTTGTTCCGTTCCGTAGTCAGTTGACTCGGAGAACTCGAAATAGATCGAGCGATCGACGGTCAGGTCGTCACACTATAGCTATAGAATGATGTCATGACCCCACCAACTAAGGGGCCCACTGGTGCGCCAGGCACCCCCGATAAGGACACGGGTTCAACCCCACCGCTCGATTTCATCCGTACGATCGTTGCCGCCGATCTCGTCAATCAGAAGCATGATGGTCCTATAGCGACTCGGTTTCCGCCTGAACCCAACGGTTACCTCCATATCGGTCACGCCAAGTCAATCTGCTTGAATTTTGGGGTCGCAGCGGACTACCGAGGCACCTGTAACGTGAGGTTTGATGACACGAATCCCACGAAAGAGGACGTTGAATACGTTAATGCTATTCAAGACGATATCCGTTGGCTTGGTTTTGATTGGGGTAAGCACCTTTACTATGCCTCGGACTATTTTGAGCGGCTGTATGGTTATGCTGTGCGCCTCATCGAAAGGGGTAAAGCTTACGTCGACGATCTTAGTGCTGAGCAGATCCGTGAATACCGTGGCACGCTGATCGTGCCGGGTCGGGAGAGCCCATATCGCGATCGATCGGTTGAAGAGAACTTGGACTTGTTTGCCCGAATGCGTGCCGGCGAGTTTCCGGATGGGTCGAAAGTGCTGCGCGCCAAGATTGACATGGCATCCGGCAACATGAACATGCGTGATCCGACCTTGTATCGAATTCGACGTGCAAATCACCATCGGACGGGTAATCAGTGGTACGTGTACCCGATGTACGACTTCACGCACGCATTGTCAGATTCGATTGAACAGATCACGCATTCGCTGTGCACGCTCGAGTTTGAGGATCACCGACCACTCTACGATTGGGTACTTACTGAGACCGAGGTGACATGTCACCCTCAGCAGATCGAATTTGCTAGATTGAATCTGTCCTATACGGTACTCAGTAAACGCCAGCTCCTAGTGCTTATTGAGAAGGGACTGGTTTTTGGATGGGATGATCCACGCCTGCCGACCCTGGTGGGGATGCGTCGCCGAGGGCTTCCGCCGAAAGCCATCCGCACGTTCTGTGACCGGATCGGGATGGCTAAGCGGAAGAATGTAGTCGATGTTGCAGTACTTGAGCATGCTGTACGGGAAGAACTAAACCAGACATCGCCTCGCGTGATGGCGGTCCTGCGGCCACTCAAGGTTGTGATCCAGAACTACCCGGAAGAAAAGATAGAAGAGGTAGACCTTCTTAACAACCCTGAAAACCCTGATGCAGGTACCCGCAAGGTCCCGTTTTCTCGGGTTTTGTATTTGGAACGTGATGATTTTTCTGAGGATCCGCCGAAAAAATTTTTTCGGTTGGCACCTGGTCGTGAAGTCCGTCTCCGAGGAGCTTACTTCATCACTTGTGTCGACGTTGTGAAGAATGGTCAGGGTGAAATTGTTGAACTACGGTGCACCTACGACCCAACTACCCGTGGCGGGGCATCTCCAGACGGCCGAAGGGTGAAGGCGACGTTACATTGGGTTTCAGTCGAGCAAGCCCTAACGGCTCAGGTGCGGCTGTACGACCGTCTATTCGTCGATGAACATCCTGGGGAAAACCGCGATTTCCTTGAGGCGATCAATCCTGGTTCCTTAGAAGTAATCAACACGTGCCGCGTTGAGCCGAGCGTGGCGTCTATGGCACCGGGAGACCGATGCCAGTTTGAACGTCTTGGGTATTTCTGTGTCGATCCAGATTCTTCGGACGGCCAACTTGTGTTCAATCGCACCGTGTCACTCCGCGATGTGTGGGCGAAGATTGCGCGGACGATGAAGGCGAGTGGTTAAGTAGTGTTCACTATGTGGTAATCCTGCTGAGGCTCGAGGGTGAACTCCAATGGCTAGTTATCTACTTTTTGCTGTGCTTGTTGGCCTCGCACTGCCTTTGCAGGCGGGCATCAACTCGCAGCTTCGCACTCACATAGGTCACCCGCTGTGGGCCGCGTTCGCTTCCTTTAGCGTCGGCACCTGCGTACTGGCTTTAATGTTGGCTGTGAGTCGTGTCGGATTGCCGGTGGCCGGATGGATCGGTCGTGTGCCCTTCTGGCTTTGGACAGGCGGCCTGCTCGGTGCGACTTTCGTCACATCGGCGGTCGTGTTGGCGCCCCGATTGGGTGCGGCCACCCTGGTCGCGGCGGTTGTGGCCGGTCAGATGGTGGGCTCACTCCTCCTCGATCACTATGGTGTCGTTGGTTACCCGCAGCACTCGTTAAGCATCGAGCGCGTTATAGGCGTAATGCTGGTCATGACTGGCGTCGCGCTCATTCAATATCGATGAGACTCCTGGATGCACTTAATAGAATTATTTCTACCGAAGCTGTTATCTCGGTATAGCCAACGTGCGATTACTCTTAATCCAATTGACTGAGAGGACATGTCAGAAACCATTTTTTCAGCGCAGTTGTTTGCCACCTGTCTAGTGGATGCGATTCGACCAGCTGCTGGCTTAGCGACACTTCGCTTACTCGAACGGCTCGGAGTAAAGGTTATCGTGCCCAGTGGCCAGACCTGTTGCGGTCAACCGGCATTCAACTCGGGGTGTCTTGCTGATGCGCGGGCGATGGCACGTTACACGGTCGACCTATTGGAGAAATCACCGGCGCCGATTGTTGTGCCTTCTGGGTCGTGCGGTGACATGATCGTGCACCGATATCGTGAACTACTTGCTGATGAGCTGGCGTATGCTTCAAAGGTTGAGCGTGTAGCCGCCCGTACATACGAGCTTAGTCAGTATCTCAGCGATGTGCTGAAGGTTCAGGACGTTGGTGCGCGCTGCCGACGGACGATTGCTTACCACCCCTCGTGTCATCTATTGCGCGGTCTTGGCGTTCGTTCGGCGCCACCCCAGCTACTCGACAGCATCGCCGATGCGCGGTGTGTGAGCCTCCCTGGCGCCGAAGACTGTTGTGGCTTTGGTGGTACATTCGCTGTGAAGATGGGAGAACTGTCGAGCGCCATGCTCGACCGGAAGCTCGACGCGATCGTGGAGTCTGGGGCTGACACCGTCGTTGCTTGTGATGCTGGGTGCTTGATGCACATTGAGGGTGGACTGAAGCGTCGTGGCTCGAATGTTTCGGTTCGACATCTCGCCGAGGGCTTGGTGGAATCCGAATGAACTCACCGTCGATGTCGTTTAAACAACGGGTGTCGCATGCGTTAGCAGATGGTCAGCTCCGCATCGCACTTGATCGAACGACTGAACGCTTCACATCAAAACGTGTTGCAGGATTAGCATCGCTTCCTGATGCTGATGCAGTCCGTGACTGTGCTCGGAGCATCCGTCTACACACCCTGTCTAGGCTCGACGAGTATTTGGAACAGTTCGAAGCAAATGTCACGTCGGTAGGAGGACAGGTGCATTGGGCCTCCGATGCGCAGGAGGCGAACGAGATTGTCCTCGACCTTGCTAGGTCGCGCTCGGTTAAGCGCGTCGTCAAATCAAAGTCGATGGTGAGCGAGGAGATTGAGCTCAACCAGGCGTTGATCAGTGGCGGTCTTGACGTTGTCGAGTCGGACCTCGGTGAATACATCATCCAACTTGCAGGTGAAACGCCATCTCATATCATCGCGCCGGCCGTGCACAAGACGCGCGAGCAGATCGGCCAGTTACTAGCGGACAAGTTAGGCGTGCCGATGACCGACGATCCGGTTGAAATGACGGCGACCGCTAGGTCCGCGCTGCGCGACGTGTTCTTGCAATCTGAAATGGGAATAAGCGGCGTTAATTTTGGCGTAGCCTCGACGGGCTCATTGGCAATTGTGACAAATGAAGGTAATGCATCATTGACCGTCACTGCTCCCCGTATTCATGTGGCGATGATGGGTATTGAGCGTGTCGTCCCAGCGCTTGATGACCTCGCGGTAATGCTACTAGTTCTTGCGCGTTCTGCGACTGGACAGAAGTTGACGGTTTACACGGATCTGCTCACTGGGCCGCGCCGCGGTGACCCCGATGGTCCGGAGGAGTTACATGTTGTACTGCTGGACAACGGACGTAGCCGGCTCATCGGGACCGAGGTTGGTGAGGTCCTAGCGTGCATCCGATGTGGCGCCTGTTTGAATGCATGTCCGGTCTATCAGCAGATTGGCGGACACGCCTACGGCAGCGTATATTCAGGACCGATCGGTGCTGTGCTCACGCCGAGTCTTGACCGGGAAGGGCCATGGCACGTACTTCCTGAAGCCAGTTCGTTGTGTGGTGCTTGCCGCGAGGTGTGCCCGGTCCGGATAGACATCCCGCGGATGCTACTAGCGCTTCGTGCCGAGACTGTTCATACCGGCAAGGGCAATCGGTGGGTTCGGGTTGGTTTCTGGTTATATCGAATTGCGGCCACGAAACCTTGGTTATTCAGGTGCGGCGTGTCGGTGGTACGCCAGTTGACGAGGATGTTCTTCGTTAACGGCTGGCTGCTCCGATTGCCGGCGCCACTGTCAATCTGGACGCAGTCCCGGGAGTTTCCGGTGATTGCCAGTCGTACTTTTAGCGAAGAGATGCGTGATCGTGAAGAGGGCAGTGGAGATGAATGAAAGCCGGGGTGCGATCTTAGAACGAATCAGGTCGGGTCGGTTGGGAGTGTCGGTGGAGTCTCGACCGGCCCCTCCGATGCCTATTCCTACGAAGGATTCGTCGAGGCTCCTCGACCGTTTCGTGCAGGAAGCCGAAGCCGTGGGCGTTATCGTGCATCGCTCTGACCGTTGCGACCTTTCTGTCGAAATAGTGCTGCGTGTATTAGGTGATGCGGGCGTCAAGCGGCTTATCAGTTGGGAACCCAATGACTTACCGATTTCGGAGTTAATGAAAGCTGCGGTCGATGACGGCGTCCAACTCGTGGACCCGCCGACGCCTGCTAACGCAGAAACGCTCAGTCGTGAGTGGGCGGCGATGGCGACCGCAGACGCCGGGCTCACTGGTGCTGTTGGTGGACTCGCGGATACAGGGACGATCGTTCTTCGTAGCGGACCGGGTCGACCGCGTTTGGCTTGGTTGTTACCGCCGCTACATGTAGTGGTCCTGCACTCATCGCTCGTTCACCCGACGCTCTCAGTGTTCATGGGTGAGTGTGGTGAATTGGTTAGGTGCAGTAGTCACGTCGCGTTCGTAACCGGTCCGAGTCGGACAGCCGACATTGAGCAAACTCTTACTACTGGAGTGCATGGACCGAAGGAAGTGCATATTCTGCTCGTCGACCACGACTGCAACCCAATCGAAGAGTCCGAGGCTGCTCAAGCGGCTACCGTTTCAGATGAGACTAGAGACCGGATGAGCAAGAATGACCTTGTCCAATAGAACTCTCGGCGTCGGTCTTGTCGGCACGGGCTGGGTAGCGGCGTCCCACGTTCGCGCGATCCAAGCGAATCCCCACGTTCGACTCGTTCGGATGTGTGGTCGACAGGAGGTGCGCGCTCGGGAGAAACTGGCGAGCTTTGACGCGGACGTGTCTGACGTTGGTTTCACCAGGCGGTATCAGGATTTGCTCGACGCGTCTGATATCGACATTGTCGTCATTGCTACGCCAAATCACTTGCACGCCGACCAAGCCGTAGCTGCAGCTAACGCGAACAAACACATTCTGCTTGAGAAACCTACCGGGCTCGACATTCGTGAGTTGGTCCGGATTCGCGATGCGGTGCACCGAGCTAAGGTTCGGACAATCGTTTCGTTTGTGCTGCACTACAACCCGTTCATCCGCTTCGCGCACTGGATGCGCAAGGAAGGCTGGCTAGGTACAATCCGTTACGCACGCTTTCAGTACCTGTCCCGCATCCTAAGTGGGTATCCCGGTTGGTCGTGGGTGAGACGGGCCGACAGTGGACGTAGTCACCTTCTAGCGGCTGGTTGCCATGCGGTCGACGCAATGCGATGGTGCACTGGGTTGGAACCCACCGAGGTGAGCGCGTACCACACGAGGTTTACTAAAGGTTACCAATGGCCGACTTCGATTGTGGTCAACGCAAAGCTTGGCCGAAGGGCGATCGGACAGGTGGTAAGCTCGACCGATTTCATGATGCCTTACACGTTCGGAGTCGAATTAATGGGAGACCTCGCCACGCTTGTCGATGGTCTCATTCTTTGGAACGACAAAGCAGTTTCACTCACAGAGCTTCGTCGGGCGAATCCGTTCCCTGACGTGGTCCTCCGGGAGACGCGTGCGGCCGACGGTAACCCGGCCATCCGCGTTGAGTGCGACATGCCAGCGTCGGCTGACGTCCGGCAGCATCCATTTCAAGGAGAAATAGACGAACTAGTGCACTGTATCCGCACGGGGCGTGAGTCACACCTAAATGTCTTCGATGCACAGAAGACGATGGAAGTCTGCTTGGCGGCAGACCGATCGGCTATGCGGGGCGGTCGACCCGTGGGACTACCGCTCATCCGGCCCTAAGGACAACTTCACCACGTGTCAGGAAAGTGTTATGTCGCCGTCGATCTCGGAGCTAGTAGTGGCCGGGTCGTCGTTGGTCACGTTGACGACGGCAATGTTTCATTAAAGGTTGTACACCGCTTTACGGTGACCTCACGTGTTTTGTCGGGCCATCAGCGCTGGACTATTTCGGAACTATTTGAAGAGGTCAGAACAGGGCTCACTAAGGCCGCAGGAGCCGAGGGAGAACTAATTAGTCTCGGCGTGGATACTTGGGGAGTTGACTATGGTCTGATCGATGCTGATGGCTGTTTACTTGAGGATCCGGTGTGCTACCGGGATCGGCGTACTGAAGGTGTTGTTGAGCGGGTGCTCGAGACCGTGCCGGCGATTGAACTATTTCACCTGACCGGCGTGCAGGTTCTTGCACTGAACACCGTCTATCAGCTCGTGGCACAGCGTGATGCAGGGGAGTGGCCGGCGAATGCCTCACGGTTACTTATGATGCCCGATCTTGTTCACCACGATCTCTGTGGGAGTTTGACCGGTGAAGCAACAATGGCGAGTACCACACAACTAGCAGGAGCGACGACACGGCGCTGGGAGTGTGAACTCTTTGACCGACTAGACCTTCCGATCGCTGTGATGCCGGACCTAGTGCAGCCAGGGGTGCAACTGGGCAGGGTTCATTCCGACGTGCGCGGGGCACTGGCGCTTCCGGACATGGCGGTTGTAGCGCCTGCCACGCACGATACGGCAA
Source organism: Acidobacteriota bacterium (assembly GCA_002720285.1). Taxonomy (GTDB): domain Bacteria; phylum Acidobacteriota; class Vicinamibacteria; order Vicinamibacterales; family UBA823; genus UBA11600. Next base: position 25,166 of record PBHT01000041.1, read on the forward strand.
GCGCCGTGGTTGGTGCGCCGATCGGCGAAGGGTGGGCCTATCTGAGTTCAGGTACTTGGTCGCTCCTAGGTATCGAGACTGAGGTTCCCTTACTGACCGACACGGCGCGGGAAGTAGGCCTAACGAATGAAGGTGGCGTAGAAGGCAATAATCGTTTACTTAAGAACATTGCTGGCATGTGGATCCTTGAGTCCTGCCGGAAAATATGGGCGACACAAGGAGAGGCTATAGATTTTACTGACCTTAGCCGGGCAATCGCTTTGGTCCGGGCTCGTCGAGCATTCGTTCTACCTGACGACCCTAGATTCTTCAACCCGCCAGATATGCCCAGGGCGATCGAGGCCTTTCTACAAGAATCAGGTCAGCCCGTGCCAGGCGATTACGGTGGATATGCACGGGTTGTTCTTGAGTCGCTTGCCTTACGCTACGCATCAGTGGTCGAGGCAATCGAGCACGCGACGGGCCGTGCGATCGTCGGCATCAGAATCATTGGCGGTGGATCGCAAAACCGTTTCCTTAACCAGGCGACTGCCGATGCCACTGGTCGTGAGGTTAGAGCTGGTCCCATTGAGGCGACTGCACTTGGCAATGTGATCGTTCAAGCAATCTCTGACGGTTGTTTCGGGAATGTTGGTGAGGCTCGGGAGGCTGTGGCCCGTCACATGGAAGACGACGTCTACGAGCCTACCGAACTGGAGGCGTGGGCCGAAGCGCGCGCACAATACGCACGCCTTGAACGAGAGTGGGGACGCTGATACGACCGGTGCGGTGCGCCGATTAGTGTTCGTCGGTGTTGCTACGGGCGACCGTATCGATGGACCAATTCTGACGAATCAGTGTCAGATGCGCCTTTTGACTGAATAAGGACTTGGTGACCGGATGGCGCGCGATGCCCTCACGCCACACTTCCAAGGCCGCGTTGTCATCACCCGCGCGGAAGTACAACCAGCCGCGTAGATAGTAAGCCTCAGCGGCATCGACGTGATCCGGATGGTGCGCTAGGAAAGCGTCTAGCATTTCTTGAGCTAGGTTCGAATCGCCGCGATCGAAAGCAATCCGAGCCTCCTCGATTATGGTCGCAGGTCCTGCCGGTGCCGAACTGAGCGCTGCCGCAGCCTCGTCCCAACGTTTTTGTTGGCGCAGTGCACGAGCTCGTGCCTGTGCTGTGCGGGTTAGGGGTCCAGGCATGGCATCTAGTAGGGCCAGTGCTTGGTCTGCCGCTCCCTCGTCGAGCAAGAGTTCTACAAGTCGGAGTCGTGACACAGGGTCGGTCGCGTCCTTAAGACGTGCCAACTCCGGCCATTCATGGTCAAACTGAGAGTGNCTGCCCAAGAATTTCAGCATCTCTTGCTTCATAAACCAGGGTTCAAGAACATGCGTATTCTCCGCTGCTACCGGGCCGTCATGCCCGTCACTCCATCCGTAGGTGATACTTTCCACTTCAGGGCCGTCTGCGGTCTCTGGGGTTTCGAGGATGAAATAAGCGTCTTCGTGACCTGGAGGCATGTTGTAGCGAATGCCGGAGCCGTCGATGTTATTCAGGTGGACTGGTACGAAGTAGCGGTTGATCAACGCAACCACGACTGGATCTGAGAACGGACCCGTTCTCATGAAGAGGCCGCCTTCTCACGTGCCGGCAGTTGGAAACAATATCAGCGGCTTCTGTGAGCGGCTTGCTTCTTGCCGAGCGACTGCCTCGTTATCCCGCCACTCCACGCCACCAGTTGCCCAGTACAAGTTGACACTACTCAAGCCCTCATAGCGATCAGTAATGATGATGTCTTCAAACGCGCCAGTGCCACCAAGCGCACCGATGGTCGCCTTACCATCTGCGTTGATCCGGAACCGTAAACGGCCCTTGGCGTAGTAGTCCACTACCGACCAGTCGCTGACGAACGACCGGCGGGACAGGGTTTGACCCAAGGGACCCTCGGCACAAAAAAAACAAACACCAGCGTTCATCTGGAAGATCGTGTGATCCCCAATCGTTACACCGTCACGTTCGAGACGGCTATCCGGCGCATGCTCGGTGAGCACAGCTACCACGTCACTTACGCTAACCTCGAAATCAGGTGTCACCTCAAGACTCAGGACATCCCTATCGAGAGCGGCTGCTCTCACTCCTGGCAACTGTTCTATCGCCGCTAGGGCCTCGTCACTGAGTGGTGCTCCACTGATAGGCAATTCGACTACCGGACCTGAAGCCGCTGTGAGGGATACTGCTAGCAACGTCGAGATAAGAAGATTTCCCATAGTAATTCGCATCGTAGCGTTGCCCTTGCGGGGTGTCAATGCGAAGTTGGTATAGCCGACTTCTGGGCTTGACTTCAGTGTCCCAAGATTGTGGAGTAGGCTTCTCTGTCGATGTTTTCGGCCAGATTACCAGAAGACCTTCACTCGAACCCGTTGACACGTGCCCTGCGACGCTTACAAGCAAGTGGGATCTCATTCATCGATCTCACGGTGTCGAATCCAACACGGGTCGGCCTCTGTTATTCCAAGGGACTGTTTAACTTACTTAATGAGGCGAGTTTGGACTATGAAGTGCATCCACTCGGTTTACCTGCTGCGCGGGCCGCAATCGCGACACACCTCAGAGGCGGAGCGGTAAAAGTCGCACCGCAACAGATTGCCCTAACAGCCAGCACGAGTGAGGCCTACTCCCTCCTTTTTAAAATCTTGTGCAACCCTGGTGATGAGGTGCTCGTGCCACAGCCCAGCTATCCGCTGTTTGAGTATCTCACTCGGCTGGACGGAGTTGTCAGCGTGCCTTATCGTCTCGAGTATTCGGGACTGTGGTCAATCGATTTGGATAGCGTGGCAAGCGCTATTTCATCTCGCACTCGCGTGATTCTTATCGTGAGCCCTAACAATCCGACTGGATCGTACGTAACAAACACGGAGCTTAAAGAATTAGTTGAACTTGCCAAAAGGTATGAACTGGCACTGATTGGTGATGAGGTCTTCCGGCCATATCCGGTAGCAACACCGTTTCCACCACAGCCAAGTGTCATCGATAGCGGTGCACCCCTAGCGTTCAGTTTAGGTGGTATCTCGAAGTTGCTTGGACTACCTCAGTTGAAACTAGCCTGGATCGCAGTGAGTGGGTTTGATTCAGTTGTTGCCGAAACATTAGCGCGTTTAGAGATAGCCTGTGACACTTATTTATCGGTGACCACTACAGTGCAAAGAGCACTAGGCTCGCTCCTTGAGAGTGGTTATGGTGTGCACGAGCAGATCGCGACGCGGATCCGCCACAACTTTGGCGCCTTACAACGAGTTGCTGCTGAGGTTCCCTCGTGCCGAGTGCTCCCGGTCGGAGGTGGCTGGTCTGCCGTCGTACGTGTGCCGGCCGTCGTTAGTGAAGAGCAGCGTGTTCTGAATCTTCTCGAAAAACACCGTGTGCTTGTGCACCCAGGATATTTCTTCGAGTTTCCCGAGGAAGCGTTCCTCGTGTGTAGCTTGATACTCGAACCCGAGGTATTTGCTGCTGGTGTGGCACGGCTTATCAATGGACTAGGGCGGGCGCCTGGAACGAAATAACACGCCTTCGGTAAGTACCCCGCCTTACTACCGCCACGAGGCCTTTCAGGGTCATGCTAGAATGGGCGGAACATGCGGCTGGTCAGCTATTTAGTTGTGATCCCAACAGCAGTTTTGGTCGGTTCTAGTGGCTGTGCAGATCCAGACCTAGAGCCTGCAGAGGCACCAGCCCATGTTGTCGATATCGACCTACCGTCGGAGTCGACGGTCAAGGCGGGCACGGTTCCCCGTAACGCGACTTTTGCTAGCCTCTTGGAATCCTACGGCCTGTCTAACAATGTTGTTGCCGCGGTCGTCAATCAAACGCGTAGTGTCTTCGATCCGAGGCGTTTGAGGGCAGCCAATGACTATGAGGTTGTCATGTCGACCGATGGAAACTTAGTGAGACTTAAGTACCATATCGACTCGGATAGCTTCCTGCGGATTCAGCGGGTTGGAGAGAGTCGATTTCAGGCGACAATCATCCCTTACGTCAAGGAGCGGGCTGTCATCGCGATGAGTGGTGAAATTGATCCTGCCCGTTCTTCGTTGGTTGCGGCGATCGATAGCGCGGGCGAGGAGGTCCAACTCGCGATTACGATGGCCGATGTTCTTGGCGGTGAAATTGATTTCAATAACGACTTGCGGATCGGCGATTCATTTCGCGTGCTTTTCGAACGATTTCTCCGTGAAGATGAATACGACGATTACGGTAACGTACTAGCTACAGAGTTTAATAATAATGGGCGGCGTATCACGGCCACTCGATTTACGCCGCCGGGCGGTGACCCTGGTTACTACGACGACGAGGGACGATCACTCAAGCGTATGTTTCTAAGGTCGCCCTTGCGGTTTGAACCTCGGATCACATCGCGCTTCTCTCGCAATCGGATGCATCCAATTCTCGGTGAACGTCGAGCACACCTTGGTGTGGATTACGGTGCGGCTACCGGCACACCAGTGATCGCGGTGGCTAACGGAACCGTGGTGTCAGCTGGGTGGAGCGGTGGGTCTGGCCGGATGGTACGCTTGCGCCACACTGGCGGCTACGAAACCTATTACTTGCACCTCTCGGCATTCGCCAGCGGGATGAGGCCGGGCGTGCGGGTTGCCCAGGGCCAGTTCATTGGTCGGGTTGGGTCGACGGGGCTCGCTACGGGTCCACATCTTGACTACCGGCTAAAGAAGAATGGTGTTTTCTTAAATCCGCTTGTTGAGCATCGAAAAATGCCACCGGGGGAGCCAGTACCCGCCGAACATCTCAGCTTGTTCCGAACTGAGCGAGAACGAATATTTGGATTGCTTGTCGAGGTTCCACCAATCCCGGCTGTGCTCAAAGTGGCAGCAGGTGCGCCCTAACACTCAAAAGTTGGCCTATTTCCTCTGGTCGTCTGTGCAGTCCTTCTTTGGTTGCGCGGAGTAGACCCTTGGCTGTGCGCTAAGATACCGAGATGGCCGCGATCCGTTCGTTTCGGGCTCTCCGGGCTGTGCCAGATACCGCATCGCGGGTTGCGTCGCCACCTTACGACGTCATGAATGTCGACGAAGCTCGCGAGTTGGCACGTGGCGAGCCACTAAGTTTCCTGCGCGTGTCACGTGCTGAGCTTGAACTGCCGCCTGAGACTGATCCGTATGCTGACGCGGTTTACGTGCGAGCAGCCGAAAAGTTTTTAGAGATTCGCGTTTCGGCACCACTGGTAACTGAAGCGGAGCCATCCCTGTACTGCTATCGCTTACAAACTGCCAGCCACGAGCAAACGGGGTTAACAGCGTGCTATTCATTGGACGAGTACGACCGAGGATTGATTAAGCGGCATGAACACACACGTTTGGACAAGAGGGCTGACCGTACCCGACACCTAACTGAATTGGGAGCGCAAACCGGACTCGTTTTGCTCACCTATCGAGCGACCGCGGAGATCGATTTACTCACGGAATCAGTTTGTGCGGCTATCCCGCTCTTCGACTTCAAGGCGTCGGATAATGTGCGACACACAGTTTGGCGAGTTCCGCCGGCGGAGGTCGATCCACTGGTGAAAGCGTTTGAGGCCGTATCAGCGCTCTACGTTGCGGATGGTCACCATCGAATGGCGAGTGCTAGCCTCGCACGTGATGAGTTTGTGCGTCAGGGTCGGCCGACGGTGCCAGTAGAGGCCGATACGGTTATAGCCACAGCCTTTCCGCACAATCAAGTCCGCATCTTGCCTTACAACCGTGTTGTTCAGGATCTACAAGGGCAGTCGCCTCAGGAGTTCCTTGATCAGCTTAAGGCAAAATTATCTCTACGACTTGGGCAACCCATGCCGGCCAGGGCTGGCGAGGTAGCGATGTATCTCGACGGCACTTGGTACAACGTAAAGTTAACGGAGGGTGGTCACTCGGTGGATCGTGCGGATTCCCTAGATGTGGCGCGGCTTCATCGGGACATCTTGGCTCCATTTCTTGGTATCGGGGACATTCGCAGGGACTCGCGTATCGACTTTGTTGGCGGTAGCCTGGGGGCAGCAGTACTGCAGAAGCGCGTGGATCAAGGTGAGGCGGCAGTGGCGTTCTCCATGTTTCCGGTCACCGTCGATGACCTGATGATGATCGCTGATGAGGGCAGCATCATGCCCCCAAAGTCCACGTGGTTTGAACCGAAGCTACGTGATGGGCTATTGATTCATTTGGTTGTATGAACGCCAAGCAGGTTGCCTACATGACAACACACCGCATCTTCAATTTCAGCGCTGGACCGGCTGTTTTGCCTGAGGCGGTAATTAAGGCAGCCCAACGTGACCTGCTAGCGTTGCCCGACGTCGGTATGTCGGTGCTCGAGATCAGTCATCGGTCGACCCATTTTGATGCGATTTTACGGGACGCGGAGCGTACGTTTCGAGAGATAGCTAGTGTACCGGCGGATTACCGCGTACTGTTTTTGCAGGGTGGCGCCAGTTTGCAATTTGGGATGGTGCCGATGAACCTACTCGCGGAAAATGATATTGCCGATTATCTAGTGACAGGGGTGTGGTCACAGAAGGCCGTTAAGGAGGCCAAGAAGATTGGCAGGGTACATATAGCTGCGTCGACGGAGGCTGAAGAGTTCGCTCGCGTGCCACGACTTGACGAGATTGTTCTCTCTCCGGAAGCTGCTTACGTACACATGACATCGAATAACACGATCTACGGAACACAATGGACCGACCTACCGGAAACAGGCACGGTGCCGCTTGTCAGCGACATGTCGTCGGACATCGTCAGTCAACCGATTCCAGTCGATCGATTCGGCGTCATTTACGCTAGTGCGCAAAAGAATCTAGGCCCGGCGGGGGTAACGCTTGTCATCATTCGCGAAGATTTACTGGCACGTTCGCCAGCAACTTTGCCGTCAATGTTGAGTTACCGACTATTGGCCAACAACGGTTCGCGCCAGAACACGCCGCCTGTCTTTGGTATCTACATGCTTCGCCTGGTGTTTGAGTGGCTACGGACACAAGGCGGTCTTGGTGCGGTGGCGGCTTGCAACGCTAGGAAGGCGTCGATCCTTTACGAGGAGCTTGACCGTAGCGACTTCTACCGGAGTGTGGCTAACCCAACGTGTCGCTCGATGATGAACGTCACGTTCCGGTTGGCTAAACAGGACCTTGAGCCAAGATTCGTTCAAGAGGCAGCAGTGGTTGGCTTAGATGGCCTTAGGGGACATCGTACGGTGGGAGGATTACGGGCATCTATTTACAATGCAATGCCGGAAGTGGGCGTAATGGCGCTCACAGAATTCATGCGTGAGTTCGAGCGCCGCAACGGTTGAGCAGTCGGATAGTTGCAAAATTAGGCCGGTTTTTGCGCACTGAAGGTGATTATGGTAGTGTGGACGGTCTTCGTTACTGTTGAGGTTTCTGTAGCCGATACGTAGGTTGTCGGCCTGATGGCCTCGGAGGTCTTTAGTGACTTCATCCTTAGTGTTGGCGTTGGTCGCTGCTGCTGTTGTTGTGCAGATCGCTGTGTTCAGCACGACGATCTATCTACATCGTAGTGTTACACATCGTGCGGTTACGCTACATCCAGCTGTAGCACTTCTTTTTCGAATGGGGCTGTGGCTAACGACTGGCATTGTCGTCAAGCAGTGGGTAGCTGTTCATCGTAAACACCACGCGTTTCCTGATGAGGAGGGCGATCCACACAGCCCGCATCTCGCTGGGTTCTGGTCGGTGC
>PBHT01000042.1 GCA_002720285.1 Acidobacteriota bacterium
CCAGGCCGCTTCATCCGTGACATCGTGATGATGGTAGGTTGCCTGGCCTTCCTTTTCTCTAATACCTGCGGCAACTTCCTCACCCAGGCTGTCTTGTAGATCCGTTAGAACTACTGCCGCGCCTTCTTCGGCGAGTAGTTCGCTAGTCGCCTGCCCTATGCCGGAGGCGCCCCCGGTCACCAAAGCCACTTTCCCAGATACGCGCCCCATGATCACCTCCCAATTAAATTTTTTTTCCATCTATAGAATGGGCCAGAGCCCTGGCCAGATCAAATGCTCCGAGCGTATTATGCTGCGATTTTTTTGGTAGGGAGCGAGATATGGACAAGGCGCTTTATGACAAAGGCTTGAGCATTCGAAAGGAAGTTCTGGGCGAAGAATACGTAAACCGAAATATCAATAACGTGAACGATTTCAACAGCCATTTTCAGGAAATGGTGACCGAATTCGCATGGGGAGGAATTTGGGGCGATGATACGTTAGAGAAAAAGACCCGATCTCTGATTAATCTGGCCATGCTGTCGGCTCTCGGCCGAAGCCATGAGTTCGAGTTGCATTTTCGGGCCGCTCTAAATAATGGCTGCAGCACAGACGAAATTCGCGCCACCCTTGAGCAAGTGGCGATTTATTGCGGCATGCCGGCGGGGGTGGAAGCTTTCCGCATAGGGCGGCGTATCTTGGATGAGCAGCAGGGTGGTGACTAGGCGTGGCAGCGGAATTTCGTCCTACCGTTGGCTTTATAGGCCTGGGTGCCATGGGCAGCCGCATGGCTGAAAATGTGGCCAAGGCCGGTTTTGAGTTGATTTGCTACGATGTAGCGGGGACTAAGGAACGGGCGCCGAAAGACGCTAAAATTGGAACGTCGGTCGGCGCTGTGGCCGCGGCAGCGGAGGTCGTTATCCTCAGCCTGCCCAATGGCGACGTATCCGCCGGAGTGGCGGAGGAAATTATCAAGACCAATCGGCGCACTGTCACCACAATCGTCGATACCTCCACTATCGGCGTTGCGGCCGCCAAGAAAGTTCACGGAAGATTGGCGAATTCTGAATTGGCTTACATGGATGCACCCGTATCAGGTGGTATTGCGGGCGCGGCAGCGGCCACCATAGCATTAATGTTCGCTGGCCCCAGGGAAGATTTTGAAGCTCTAAGTTATGTTCTAAACGCCATGTCAGAAAATCTGTTTCATGTGGGAACAGAACCGGGACAGGCCCAGGCGATGAAATTATTGAACAATTATCTGTCTGGCTTGGCGCTAACTGCCACGTCCGAGGCAATTTCTTTCGGTCTGACCCAGGGGCTGGAGATGTCCACTATGCTGGATGTATTGAATGCTTCCTCCGGGCAGAACACGGCGACCTCGGATAAATTTCCCAAACGTGTGATGTCGGAAACCTATGACGCGGAATTTCTCAACACCCTCTATCTGAAAGACATCTCTCTGTATGTGGATAATGTTACTGGTGCAGGTACATCGGACACGATCGCCACGGCCTTGCTACCTATCTGGCAAGGTTTTTCGCGCGCTGAACCGGGCGCCGATTTTACCAGGATTTTTCCTTTTATCAGGGATAAGCGTTAGGAGCGAGAAAATGAATAAAATTGATCTAGAAGGGCGTGCCGCGATTGTGACCGGTGGCGCCGACGGCATCGGCCGGGCCATCAGCGAAAGGTTTCTTGCCTCAGGTGCGCGGGTTACCATGTGGGATATCAGCCAGAAAAATTTAGATACCATGCAAGGGACCCATGACGTAGGCGATAGACTGCTGGGCGCCTGCTTCGATGTAACTGACCCGGAACAGGTGGCCGCTGGGCGTGACAATGCCGTGGCCGCTATGGGCAAGATTGACATACTTATCTGTAACGCCGGAATCGCTGGACCAGCGAAAAAAAGCTGGGAATACAGTTATGAAGAATGGCGGTCGGTGGTGAACCTGGATCTGGACGCTGTGTTTGTCTGCTGCCAGAGCGTCATTTCCCACATGATGGACCAGGGATACGGCCGCATCGTCAACATTGCTTCCATCGCGGGTAAGGAAGGCAACCCCAACGCCTGTGCCTATTCCGCCGCCAAGGCCGGCGTCATTGGTCTGACCAAATCTCTCGCAAAAGAAACAGCAGAGGCGGGTGTTTTGATCAACTGCGTCACGCCGGCGGCAATCCGCACCTCCATCTTCGACCAAATTACCCAGGAACATGTGGACTATATGCTCTCGCGTATTCCTATGGGCCGTCTTGGCCAAACCAAAGAAGCGGCCGCGCTGGTGGCCTGGTTGGCTTCAGAGGATTGCAGCTTTTCCACTGGAGGAGTATTCGACCTCTCAGGCGGGCGGGCAACCTACTAATATGCGCGCCGTGGCGGGATGCGCAGTAATTCTACTTTAGGAGGAGCTTACACGGTCGTGACTGGCACTAGCGCAGCGGCGCCGAAAATCGGGCGCCCTACGCAGCCGCAGTAGCATTATCGGCGTCGGGAAATTTCTATGTTGTCTGGTGGACCTACGGCAGTTTAGCTGGACGTTATGCCCCGCAGGCGTTCGCCGCGCCGGCGTAGCATTTCTACGGAAATCAGCAGGGCAACCGAAACCAGCGTAAGGATCGTTGCGACTGCAAGGATCGTGGGGCTGATGTGCTCACGAATGCCTGAGAACATCTGCCAGGGGATCGTGCGCTGCTTGAAGCTGCCCACGAACAGCACCACCACCACTTCGTCGAATGATGTGATAAAGGCAAACAGAGCGCCCGAAATCACGCCAGGTAGGATCAGTGGCACAATCACCTTGAAAAAAATGGTTGGCGGTGTAGCGCCAAGACTGGCAGCAGCACGGATTAAACTGTTGTCAAAGCCGACCAGGGTTGCGGTGACGGTTATGACTACGAACGGCGTGCCCAATGCCGCGTGGGCTAAAATGACACCGAGATGAGTGCCCTGTAGGCCGATGCGAGAATAAAAGAAAAACATCCCGGCAGCTGAAATGATCAGAGGCACGATCATCGGAGAGATCAGGATGCTCATCAGCAGTGTCTTCGCCGGCACATTCGGCCGCGACAGGCCAAGTGCGGCCAGAGTGCCCAGGGTCGTCGACAAAAGGGTCGCGCAGAAGGCAATGATTATGCTGTTCTGCACCGCGCCTCGCCAGTTCAAGCTGGTGAAAAAATCCTCGTACCATTTTAGCGAGTAGCCGGCCGGATCAAGGGCTAGCATCTCCTTGGTGAAGGTGAAGAATGGGACCGCGTTGAACGATAGGGGCACTACCACAACAAGTGGGAAGACCAAGAAGAAGAAGATCAGGCCGCAGATGACGCGGAAAGCGTAATGCCAGAGCCGTTCGGTTGCAGATAGGTATGGGGGTAGCGGCGCAGCCATCTCAGCCGAGCTTCATGTTATCAATGCCGACGATCTTATCGTAAATCAAAAATAAAGCGATCACGACAGCAAGCAGGATTATGCCCAGTGACGCTGCGAGACCCCAGTTCAGGGATGACGAAATGTGGTGGGCGATGCGGTTGGAAATGAAGGTGCCTGTCGTTCCCCCAACCAGTTCCGGCGTTATGTAATAGCCGATCGCTAGAATAAAGACCAGAATTGCCCCAGCGCCGATACCTGGCACCGTATTGGGAAAATAAANCTTCCAGAACGCNACCCAGGGGTGAGCGCCCAGTGACACTGCGGCCCGGACGTAGCTGNCAGGAATTGTTTTCATGACGCTGAACAANGGCAGTACCATGAAAGGNANCAGTATGTGCGTCATNGCGACGATGGTNCCGAATTCGTTGTGGATCATNTGNGGCCGNTTTTCGGTGCNNACCAGGCCGACCANGACCAGAAACTCGTTGATGACNCCCTGTTGTTGAAGCAGCGCGATCCAGGCNGTCGTACGCACCAACAGCGANGTCCAGAATGGCAACAACACAAATATAAGCAACACGTTGGATGCCTTAGTCGGCAGGGTCGCCATGAGATAAGCGACCGGAAAGCCGAACAGCAGCGTCAGCAAGGTAATGATGAGGCTAAGTCGCAAGGTTCTGACGAACAACGGTAAATAGATGCGCCTACTTTCATTAACTTGCGTAACTCCGCCGTCGAATTGGCGTTTAGCGTCGACGGCGGCCAACAGGTATCCATCCGTATAGGCGGGCGAGAACTGCTTAATCAGCTTCCAGGTCTCAATCTCACCCCATTCCTTCTTGGTCGTGATCAGGGCCTCTTTGTATGGAGGTGCCTTGATGCGCTTTGCCTTCCTACCGGATGATCGAAACAAACTCGACATCCCGGACAATTCGTAGTTTAGGCGTTGACCGGCTCTAGAGATGGTGCGGTTCTTTCGGCCTTCTTTTAGATCTTTGACCATAGCGGCGTAGACTTCCTCCGAGGGCAGTTGGCCCAAGGCGGGATCCCAGTCTGCAAGAAGCTTGGTGCTATGCGGCAGAACCTCGGCGACGATGTTGTTTTCCACCGAGCGGAAGAGCATGTCGCCGATCGGGATAAGAAAGGTGATGGAAATGAAGAGTAATAGTGGCGCGACCAACAACAGCGCGCGAAATTTTTGCCGTCTTAGGGCGCGCGCCAAGCTTACGCGGAGTGGCGTGCCATCCGCGGTAAAGATGCCTTCTCCTTGTTGGACGGCACCCGCCATCGTAACTAAGGACTGCAGTTCACAATGTATCCGGGGTGGCTTCTGACCACCCCGGAAACTGTACTAGCCTTATTTGGCGAGCCAAGCCTGGAACCGTTGCGTGAAATCGTCCTGGTGATCGGCCCAGAACTCATAGTTGTACAACAGGGTAGTCTTGGCATTGTTGGGATCAGTTGGCATGTGTGGCTTCATGTCGATCCCGAGCGTGGCGTGTTTGGAAACCAGCGGTGCTGAGGATTTGCGGGCCGGGCCGTACGAGATGAACTTGGCTTGGTCGGCGAGCCGCTGGGTGTCGGTCGCAAAGCGGACAAACTTTTTCACTGCCGCTAGGTTCTTGGTGCCCTTAGGAATGATCCAGCCATCGAGGTCGAAGACCTGCCAGTCCCACAACATCCCGACCGGCTGCTTTTCCTCCTCGATTAGCGAAAATAGACGGCCGTTATAGGTTGAGCCAATGACCACTTCACCGTCCGCCAGGAGCTGTGGCGTCTGGGCGCCTTTGGTCCACCAGATCACATGGCCCTTGATGGTGGCGAGTTTCTTCAGGGCACGTTCCACGCCGCCTTTGGCGCCAAGCACGTCGTAGACCTTGTCGGGGGCAACGCCGTCACATAGCAAGGCCCATTCGAAGTTGTTGATAGGCTTTTTCTCAAGTGAGCGCTTGCCCGGAATCTTCCCGAGATCGAACACATCGCAAACACTGGTCGGCTTGACCTTTACTAAGTCTTTTCGATAGCCGAATGTGGTCGAGTACACGATCTGTGGAATGAAGCATTCTGACACCAGAAGGTCGCCAAAATCCTTAGACGCCGGAGTGCCGTCTGGTGCTGGGGCTAGATCCTTGTCAGCGTTGATCGGTTCAGCCAAGCCTTCGTCACAGAGCCGCATGGCGTCTGAGGCGACGGCGTCGACCAGATCCCAGGTCACATTCTTGACCTCGTTCATCGCTCTCAGTTTGGCGACCGCTTCTGGCGCCGAATCATCGTTGATGATCTTGATGCCCGGGTTCTTTTTCATATACGGGTCGTGGTAGGCTTTCTGCTGGCTCGCGGTATAGGCGCCGCCCCAAGAGACCACGACTAGTTCTGTCTGCGCCATCGCCGGCCCGGCGACTGCGACAGACGCCGCAACCAAGGTTGCGGCGAAAAGTTTAAAGTTGCGTTTCATGGATATCTCCCTGCTGGTTTGTTTTTTAGGTTCGTAAATATGGGACCGTAGGTCCCGGTTCATGCCGTCTCCGGCATATCGAGGGCGCGGCAATCCTCGGTTCGCCAACCGAGTGGCACCTGTTGACCAGGTTCCAGCCCGGATTGGCGCATGGCATTCGGGACCTTGACGATGAAATCGTCCCGGCCGCAGACGGACATCCGCGTGCGGATGTGATCGCCCAGATAGATCAGTTCCTCTACTCGGCCTGATACCGTGGTATCGCATTCTCCCTGACACGGATTTAAAAAAACCCTTTCGGGGCGTAGCGATAGCATCGTCGGGCTGCTAGTACCGCTGATATTGACGGGATTGGCTTTGACCTGTTCGCCGGTTTCAAGAGCCACTGTGCAAGTGCCGTTGGCTTCTTCGATGACGGTGCCGGTCAATTTGTTGTTCTCGCCTATGAATTGGGCCACGAAGGAGTTCTCCGGGCGCTCGTAAAGATCGGATGGTGTAGCTAACTGCTGGATGATGCCGTCATCAAAAACGGCGATGCGGTTCGACATTGTGAGGGCTTCTGATTGGTCATGGGTCACGTAGACCACGGTGATGCCGAGGTTTTCGTGGATGTGTTTGATCTCGTATTGCATTTGCTCGCGCAGCTGTTTATCGAGCGCACCCAAAGGCTCGTCCATCAATACCAGCTTGGGGTCGAATACCAAGGCCCGTGCGACCGCAACGCGCTGCTGTTGTCCGCCAGAAAGTTGTGCCGGCCGTCGGCCCCCGAATTCGGAGAGTTGCACCATGTCAAGGGCACGCTGTACCCGGTCCTCGACATTGGCCCGCACCAGCTTACGTACTTTAAGCGGGAAGGCTAAGTTTTCGGCCACAGTCATGTGAGGAAAAAGGGCATAGTTTTGGAATACCATGCCAATTTCGCGTTTGTGCGGTGGCACGTTGTTGATGGACACGCCGTCGAGGTAGATCTGTCCGTGGGTCGCAGTCTCGAAGCCAGCCAACATCATCAGGCAGGTGGTCTTGCCTGAACCTGACGGGCCCAGCATAGTGACAAATTCACCCCTTGCTACTTCAAGATTGAGGTCCTTTACGACCAGCGTTTCGCCGTCATAACTCTTCTGCACGGACTCAAACTTGACCAACGTATCCGACACGTCAGACATAGGAACCTGCCACCACTGTTGCCGAGTCTGGCTTTATGCCGTGACCCTTTATTATCTGTTATAGAAAACAGTAACATAGAAAAATCAAACTGGTCATGAAGAATCCACGCATGTCGGACCTGCTGGTGAATCACGGCATTTGGTATATCGACACTTCAGATTTAATGCATTCGTACTCAAGGCCATTGAGCCGGTCCCAAATGCAGCCCTTTAATTTGCGAGAAATGTGTCATGATGACGCCCGGGTTCGTGGTGGGAGAAGCAGAGACGATGATTGAAGTTATTCCCATTGGCTATGTTCGTGGTGGTCGGGAGAAGGCCCGGGATGACTATTGGGCCCGTGAGCAGGCTTCTATTGAACTTGACGGCGAGCAATTCGCGACTGATGCCTTGGCCGGATTAGAACAGTTCTCCCATGCAGAAGTCGTGTTTCATTTTCATAAAATGGATCAGACGAAGATTGTCTCAACGGCCCGGCACCCCCGCAACAATTGCGATTGGCCTGAGATTGGCATATTTTCTCAACGCGGTCGGGCCCGGCCCAACCGCATAGGCGTCACGGTTTGCGCGATTGTTGCTATCAATCGCCTGTGGTTGTCCGTGCGGGGCCTGGACGCCATCGACGGCACCCCGGTTCTGGATATAAAGCCGTATTTGAACGGTTTTGCACCGCGTGGCACTGTGCGGGAACCTGACTGGGCTCGCGAGATTATGGCGGATTATTGGTAGTCACCACCAGAAGACGGTTATTTTCCATTCCGGCGCCCTAAATTTATCCCGGGCAGTTCCGCAGGCACCGTCAGGTTATAGTTGGAAATTTCTGCTATAGTTCAACACTAGTTTAGAATAGGGGGCCGCCATGGCTATTTCGGGTATCAATCATCTCGCCTTCATCACCCATGACCTGGAGGCTACAATCCGATTTTACCGGGACCTTTTGGGCATGACGCTGGAGGCCGGGGTAGGTCACGGCGGCTTCCGTCATTATTTTTTCCGCGCCGGTGAGGCTCAGGTGGCTTTCTTCGCCTACCAGGGAGCTTCTGCCATGCGGCCAAAAAGTCATGGCACGCCCACGCAAGAACCCATCGGCTTTGACCATGTTTCTCTGACCTGCGATACACGTGAGGATTTATTCGCCTTCAAGGACAAATTGGAAGCGGCAGGCTTCGAGGTTTCCGGTGCCGTCGATCATGGCTTGTTGTGGTCGATATATTTTTACGATCCCAACAATATCCCTTTGGAGATCAGTTGGGATATCATGAAGGTAACCCAACCCCCAGCGGTTTCGGACGACATGCCGCTTGACATTGTGGCTGAGGGGGCCGAGCCGCAGCCCGGGGTCTGGCCGGAGGTAACCAATCGGACCCCGGTGGAGCAGATGGTTGCTCATGCCGGCAATGGTCATGACATGCGGAACACTGCACTGTCGGAAAATCGCGGCGTGTATACGGATGAATACCGAGCTTTTATTGAAGCCCATTCGAACGCTGCTGAATAATCATACCCATAGGGTGACTTCGGCCTAGACCGCGTTTATATAATAACGGACCATGCCGCTGCTTTTTTGGGGTTAACGTGACGTTTTCCGGATTGTCTATGGGCGTTGCGCCCGCGCGCGCTAGTGCTTTGGCCTCATCAAATTTCATGAGCTGAGGCCTTGCGTGATCCGAAGAAAATTCCGGCGCGCCCGGATCGTGACTTGGGCGCCATACCCCCATCTTGGCGGCGGACGGCAATTACCCTGTTCCTGGTCGCGGCGGTGGTGCTGCCGTTCGTCACAGAGGGCTACACCACCTATCGCCTGGCCATGGTTGGTGCCTTGGCGATCGCGATCCTGGGGATCAACCTGCTGACCGGTCTCAGCGGCCAGTTTTCCATCGGTCACGGGGCGTTTTTCGCCATCGGGGCCTACACCACCTCCATCGCTATGTCCCACGGCGGGCTGTCCGCTTATAGCGCCCTGCCGCTGGCGGCGGTGGTCTCGTTCACGGCGGGATTTCTGATCGGCTGGCCGGCCCTGCGCCTGAGCCTGGTGCACTTAATGCTGATGACCTGGAGTTTGTCCCTGGCCCTGCCTCAGGTCCTGAAACTGGATGCTCTGAGCCCCTGGACAGGCGGCGTCAGTGGCGTTTATCTGGACCGGCCGGATCCTCCTGCTTGGCTGGGCCTGAGCGATGATCAGTATTGGTACTTCGTAACCTTGATCTTCATGCTGGGGCTAATCTGGCTGGCCACGAACCTGTTCAACAGCCGGTCTGGTCGAGCGTTGGGCGCTATTCGCGATAATGAGATAGCTGCCGCACCCATGGGCATTAACGTGGCCATATTTAAGACGACGATCTTCGGTATATCCGCTATGTACGCAGGCATCGGCGGCGCCTTGACCGGCCTGCTGGCGGACTTCGTAGCGCCCGATACCTACAGCCTGTTCTTTTCCATTCTGTTGTTAGCCGGTGCCGTCATGGCGGGGATCTATTCCGTTTGGGGCGCTGTGGTGGGCAGCATGCTGGTGCTCTATCTGCCCGCCGCCCTGCCGACCAGCTTGGCCCTGATGCCCATTGGCTTCATCGTTCTGGCGGTGGCATTCGTGATGCCGGGCGGCATTTCTGGTCTTTTGTTGCGAAAATATCGCCAATTCGCGCTGCGCCGAGAACTACATCATTAGCGGTTTCGATCTAGGAGATCTTATAGCGTGAAAATGCGTCCAACTTTTTGGCATAACGTCACTAAAGAGCTAGTAGTCTCGGCAGAAAGGAATGAGAGATGATCGAAGTTAATGGCATGGCTCATGTCATACTTACCGTCAGTCAATATGATGCTGCTAAGACCTTTTATGGGCAGCTGATGCCTGCTCTGGGCTTGGAGAATGTCTTTGACGGCGAAAATATGTGCTATTTTGTTGGTGCTCGAACTGCCCTGGGAATTCAACCCTGCTTGCCTGAATATGCAGGTGAGAGGTTCAAGCAGGGGCGTGTAGGTTTGCATCACATATGCTTTCGCGCTCGGTCCCGTGAAGACGTGGATCAGGTTGAAGGGCTACTCCGTGATATGGGAGCCCGTATCGTCAGCCCGGCCAAGGATGGCCCCTGGGCGCCCGGCTATTACTATGTCTTGTGCGAGGACCCTGACGGCATTCGGGTAGAAATCAACTATGTGCCAGGTCACGGCGTGCTGGCAGAAGACGCCGGTTTCAATCCCGCTGACGATTGGCATTAGCAAAGGCTTTTTTGGAGAAAAATTATGGATCTCACCACCGTCGAGTATGAGAAAAAAGGCCATATCGCCTATGTCGCCTTGAACCGGCCGGACAAACTGAATGCTATGGACGCAACTATGCATGAGGAACTAGGCCAGGTCTGGCAGGATTTTCAGGCGGATCCGAAATTGCGTGCCGCGATTTTGTCCGGTAACGGACGGTGTTTCAGTGCTGGCGCCGATTTGTCCGGTGGGGCGCCGGAAAACTACAAATACACTGGTAATTTCCCGGATATCACTCGTACAAGGGGCGTCTACAAACCCATCGTTGCCGCCCTGCACAGCCATTGTGTTGGTTATGGGATGTGGATCGCCATGGACACGGACATCCGCATCGCGACGGCGGATGTTTCTTTCTGGCTGCCTGAACCGCAGTGGGGCATCGCGACCATTCCGGCAGCCTGGTTTCCCCGCATCATGCCGTGGGCCATCGCGTCGGAATTATTGCTATCCGCCGACCGTGTTAATGCCGAACGAGCGCGCGAGGTGGGTTTGATCAACAAGGTAGTGGCTGATGATCAGCTTATGGCCGAAGCAGAGAAGGCGGCCCATCGTTTGGCAGAACTAAGCCCCAAGGCGGTGCAGGGTATGAAAGAGCTAATGGTACGCGGGTCGTCCCTGGATTACACGGCGGTGGATCAAGTTACCAATTTCGTTCAGACACGGGTGATGAATTCCAATGACAGAAAGGTGGGTGCTCAGGCATTCGCCAGCAAAAAAACGCCGGAATGGCCTGACGAATAGGAGTGTCTTAATGGATTATGAATGCATCCAGGTGGAAAGGGGGGGTGAGGTCGCCGTGGTGACCTTTAATAGGCCGGAAAAGGCCAATGCTCTAAATTACCGCCATATTGAGGAAATCGAGCATGCGGCACTAAGTTTTAGGGATGACGAAGCTGCGCGCGTGGTCATTTTTACCGGTGCAGGCAAGCATTTTAATTCAGGCGCCGATCTGACGGCTAAAGACCCGGAGCACGCTCTCTTGACGGTTCGCCGGCGACGTCGGCGCATCGGCCAACACTGTATCCAGGCCATCCTGGATATGGATCAAATCACCATTGCTGCATGGAGGGGCGCGGCCATGGGAGGTGGCGCTTGTCTTGCCACGGCCATGGATTTTCGTGTTGGTGCCAAGGACTGCTTTATGTCCTATCCGGAGATCTTGATTGGCGTGAACTTGATGTGGCAGAGCCTGCCGCTCTTGGTGCATTTGGTAGGTCCTGCCCGTGCCAAGCAGTTAGTCATCAGTGGCAAGCATGTTCCGGGACCGACTTTGTTTGAGTGGGGAGCTTTGGACGAGATTGTGGAAACGCACCAAGTCACGGACAAGGCGATGGAATGGGCTAGCCATTATGCCGCCCTGCCGCCCGTACCGGCGCAAATGATTAAGCGTAGCGTGAACGCTATCACTTCCGCACTCGACAGGTCCGTCATGCACGCGGATTTTGACCAGCATTTACTAGCCGAAGACACCACTGACCGAAACGAGGCCGTAGCGGCATATCTCGAAAAACGGTCACCCAAATTCAAGGGTAATTGAACGGACAGGCCGACTGAAATTTGTAACAGAATTTTTTTAAAATATTTGCGTTAGAGGAGGTGGCTAATTTCATGGAGCGGCGAATTGAACTGGAAGGCGTTTCGAATTTCCGGGATCTGGGTGGTTACGAAACTGCAGATGGCAAGACGGTGAAATGGCGAACCTTCTTTCGTTCGGATACGTTGGCTGCTTTGACTGACGCGGATATGGCCAAGGTATGCGGGTTGGGAGTGAATACTGCGGTCGACTTGCGATATGGCGACGAACGAGCGGAGGAGCCCTCTCGGTTCCTGGGCCACGATCAGGTTGAGGTGTTGGCCCTGGGATTGGACGAACGGCCCAGTGCCTCGTTTCTAGATTCTTTTGAGGTTGCCGACGACGCGGCTGCGTTTGCCCGGTCATACATGGCCGATCATTACAAAAACTATCCTTTCCTCTATGCCAGAGGTTACGGCACCCTGATGCAACGTCTGGCGCAGGGGGAGAAGTGCATTGTGCATTGTACCGCTGGCAAGGACCGGGCTGGTACGGGTGCGGCTATAGTCCTTTCGGCCCTGGGCGTACCGCGGGAAACGGTGTTCGAGGATTATTTGTTAACCAATAAATATTGGGACCGCGCAGGGCGGGAACGCCCTGACATGGATGTGGAGACCGTCGCATCCATCTTTTCTGCGCGCGAGGAGTATTTATACGGAGCCTTCAAGGCGATTGAGGATCAATGCGGCACCGTTAAGAAATATCTGAACGAAGTTCTTCAACTGGACGATGGCGCTATTGCCAGGCTGCGATCGGCTTGCTTGACTTGAGCAGATCCGTTTCGGTCCGGGCTGCATATTTGACGCGTAATTCAAAGACCTGGAGAACAATCTCTAACGAAGCAATGGCGCCTAAACGGCACTGCAGTAGATCAGGTTCAACTGTGTTGATGGCGCTGCTTGAATTTCAAGCTGCATCCTCATGTCGGGGCAGTTTCCAGTTAGGGCGGATAAAATGGCAGGTGTATCCGTAGGGCAATCGTTCCAAATAGTCCTGATGCTCTGGCTCGGCTTCCCAGAAGTCACCCGCCGGCTTGACCTCGGTCACAATCTTGCCTGGCCATAACCCTGAGGCATCCACGTCCTTGATGGTGTTCTCTGTCTCAGCCTTTTGCTCCTGGTCAACATAGTAGATGCCAGAACGATACGATGGACCCATGTCATTGCCTTGCCGGTTCAGCGTCGTAGGGTCATGGATCTGAAAAAAGAATTCTAAAATCGTTCGGTAGCTGATCTGGTCCGGATCGAAAATAATCTCGATACCTTCTGCATGAGTTCCGTGGTTGGGATATGTTGCGTTGGGAATATCGCCGCCGGTATATCCGACACGAGTTGAAATCACGCCAGGCAATTTTCGGATCAAATCCTGCATGCCCCAAAAACACCCACCGGCTAATACAGCCCGATGGTGATGACTGCCCATGTGTCTATCTCCCATCTTCTATTTCTAATTTGTAGCCATTAACGTGCCGTCATCAAGTGGCGCTGTCAAACAATCCAGATGAGAATGGGAAAAGTTCAAATTGGGGGTGAGCACTGCGATCACTGCCGGAGTGACCTAGCGGCTCCTTTCACGTGGGCGATAGCGAGACCGCTTGTGGAACACTGGCGACATCGCCGACGGACATCAATTTCCGCGCCGCCAGAAATGTGGCCAAAGCAGAGCGGCTACTAGTATAGCTGCTAGGCCTTCGATCGTGATGATGGTGACGGCTAAAGCGCCGCCGAACCAATCCGCCAGTATGCCTACCTGCAATATACCCAAAGGGTTGACACCGATGCAGACGGCAAGAACACCCATTAGACGCCCCCGCATTTCTGGTGGGGCGGCAGTGAAGACAATGGTGGATTGCATGGCCGCAAATCCAGCCACACCAAGGCCTGATAGGAACAAAAAAACCAGGGATAGGGCGTAGAACTGCGACAGGGAAAAGGCCAGAACACCCCCAAGAAATACAATGGAGCAATAGAAATAGATGGCCGAGAAATGGTGCGGCCGGGCGAAGTTTGCGATCAACAAGGCTCCTGCTAGGGCACCCGCCGCGTCCGCCGACAGCAGCATCCCCGTGGCTACCGCGCCCTGACCCAAGATCTGATCGCCAATCACCGGCACCATGGCGACGTAGGGAAAGCCAAAGATATTTATTGCCATGGTGATAAACAGCGTTCCCATAATTTTGGGGTTGGTGCGGATATAGCGCAGGCCCTCGACGATTTGCCCCAGAATGCGAGGTACGGCGTCGTCGTAATGGGGCGACTGGTATTGCGCTTTTAGTACTAGGAAAAATCCAAGGCTGAATAGCACGGCTCCGAAAACATAAACCCCAGGCAGTCCAAACCTAGTCAGCACCAGTCCGCCCAGCACCGGTCCGACGAGACGCATGCAATGGTTAGTGCCGCTGTCCAAAGTCAAGGCCACCCCAGCACCCGTTGCCCCGGCCTTGGCACCCGCGATAATGCCGAGCAAGGACCGGCGCACGGGATGTTCCAGGGTGCCGTAGATACCCGCGATAAACGTTCCAAGTGCCACGTGCCATAGTTCTATGCGCCCGGCAATGGCCAGGCCGGCCAAAACGGCCGAGGTCAAAGCAAGTACGCCCAATCCACCTAATAGCATCAGCCGTCGATCAAAACCGTCGGCGATGGCACCAGTAAATGCGCTAAACAACAACATAGGTACGGTGCGCGCCATGGTGACTAAGGCCACCATAAGGGCCGATTGGGTGACTTCGAAGGTAAAGACGCCGATGGCTAGCATCTCCAGCCAGCGCATCATCCCACCTAGGGCTCCCGCTAACCAGAAGCCACGGAAATTGACATCCCTGATTAGTGCTAACGGAGTTACGGTTTGAGCCGTCGTTGGCTCTTTAACGGACAAGACCTCCGTTTAGTCGCCGGCTGCTGCTTCGGCCAGCCTGCGATCTTCCTCGAACTGATAACGCGGCATTGAATCACGAGGTGAGCGGACATCGTCAGCGCTTTGATCGTTCGCCGCCGTTTTCCATACATCCCCCCCGGGCCAGGCCTGATCCAAATGGATAATTTTGCCAGGCTCCCGCAGGCTCTCGCAAACTTCAAGTGCTTCTCGCGCGATGGATAGTTGCTTGTCCGGATTGAACAGCGGACCGCCGCCATGACCCAGTGGAAAGTCCATAAACACTGAACGCGGTGGCCAGCCGAATTTTACAATATCCAATGCTGTCGCCACCACCAGGGTGGGAATGCCGCGCTCTTCCAGGTAACGGGCGATCAGACACACGGTCTGATGGCACACGGGTCACAACGGGACGAGATAGGCCAGGTCCACATTCTCCTTGACGAGGGCTTCGTAAATCGTGGGGGCCACTTCCTTGTCCACCCGGCGTTTGGAATAGACCGCGCCCATACATGAAAATACGTTTTCCGCCAAGCTGCCAATGAAGCCTTCATGGGCCAGCTTGCGAAGCGGTTCGAGGGGAAAGGCGCAGTTGGCGTCTCGGCGGGTGTCGGGAAGATAGTTTTCGGTCAGATGGGAAAAACGTAAATTCTCAACTGGAGTGTTGGATGGTATTACGCGATGGGAAGTGTCGTCTTTGTAAAAGTAGGCGGTTTGCCCAAGGGCATATGTGCCCGCAGTGGACATCATGCCGACCTTGCAGTCGGATAAAGGTTTCTGCAGGGGCGCCCAGGGCGGCGTTTCTTCGGTCTTATGCCAACCGTAGGGAGCGTAGCCGAGCTTACTATACTTCTCTCGGATGGTTCTCATGTATTCAACGGTGCTCACGGCGCAATTC
This sequence comes from Acidobacteriota bacterium, assembly GCA_002720285.1. GTDB lineage: Bacteria > Acidobacteriota > Vicinamibacteria > Vicinamibacterales > UBA823 > UBA11600. The sequence continues at coordinate 15,571 of PBHT01000042.1, forward strand.
CTCATTTTTCTATTACGTGGATAATAGTCCAGTTGGTTAAAGTGCTCAACTTAGTCGCCAGTTAAGGCGCGGGAGATCACCAATTTCTGGATGTCATTAGTGCCCTCATAGATACTGTAGACGCGCACGTCACGTAGAATTTTGGCCACAGGAAAATCCTCCAGATAACCATAGCCGCCAAAGGTTTGCAGAGCATCAGAGGCTACTTTCTCGGCCATGTCCGAAGCGAAAAGTTTTGCCATAGAAGCTTCTTTCAAACTCGGTACGCCGCTTTGGTAGACTTGGGCAGCATGCAAATACAGTTGCCGTGCAGCCTCGATCTGGGTCGCCATGTCTGCCAGGCGAAAGGCTACCGCCTGATGCTCCATAATAGGCTTTTTGAAAGCCTCCCGCTCCTGGGCATAGGCCAGGGCGGCTTCATAAGCGGTCCGTGCCCCACCCACTGCTTGAGCTGCTACACCGATCCGTCCCACCGACAAGTTGGCGAGGGCAATGCCAAGACCCCGGCCTTCTTGTCCCAGCAAATCAGTCTCCGGCACGACCATATCCTCGAACGTCAAGGCGCAAGTATCATTCGTCCTGTGGCCCAGCTTAATCTCCTCCCGAAGAACCTTGTAGCCGGGATTACTTGTGGGCGTCAGAAAGGTGGAGATCCCCCGTTTCCCTGCCGTTGGATCAGTAACGGCGACGATCATGGCCACGCCAGCCCGCCGCCCGGCCGTGATGAATTGCTTTTGCCCATTTAGAACGAAATTATTTCCCTGGCGCACCGCGCGGGTGGTTATAGCTGCGGCGTCCGATCCGGTATGGGGTTCCGTCAGGGCGAAACATCCGATCATTTCGCCAGTCGTCAGGCGAGGAAAGTAACGCTCCTTTTGTGCTTGAGTGCCGTGGTCTTGTAGGGCTGCTAGAACTGGGGAGTTATTCGCAGCCATCAAGTTTGCAATCCCGCCGTCCGCAGCTGAGATTTCCTCCATGGCCAGAACGTAGGAGACGAAATCAGCTCCGGCGCCACCCCATTCAGGGTCAATGCAGATGCCCATAAGGCCCGCCTGGCCCAAATTTCTTAGTAAATTTTCCGAAACGCCTTGGGCTTCAAATTCCGTAAGGTAGGGCATGATTTCGGTCTGGGCGAACCGTCGGGCGGTCTCCTTGATCATGCGTTGTTGTTCGCTCAGGGTCATGCTCTTGCCACGATTAATTCGACGCCAAGTAGAACCATAAACGCCACGGCAAGTTGGCGCCAAGTGATGAATTCCAGGCGAAACAATATCAAGCTGAACCCTAGGGTAAATTTTGGCGTAGTTTAAACCAGAGGGACGGCGACACTGACCGGCG
>PBHT01000043.1 GCA_002720285.1 Acidobacteriota bacterium
CAAAAAATGGTTTTTCTGAAAGGCATTATGACGAGTTGGTTATAGTAGATAGTGGCTCAATTATGAGACTGTGTATCAGCTTCTACACTATATCTTAATTGTGAGATTGAGTCTCATCTTTTTGATAACTGATCAAAATGGTCGGAAAGATCCATTCTCAACGGGTTACACGTTATTGCGACGTTTGCTAGGACCGCGCCCCTTTGCTATAGTGGTTCTTTCTGAGAGTGATTGTTATTCGATTTGCCCCTCCACTGCCACCAAGAGCCCTTAAGCCCTAATTTTTAGTATCAAAAAATTGAAGCACCAGTGGCCGCTATTGAGCTGCTTAGGGCACCTATTTTAAATGCAAAATAGAATCGCGATCGTGCACGGAGTCTTGAATTGAGCAATTTTAGCGAGCGATTAATCGGGGCTGCCAGGCTAGACGTGGCTGTCTACGAAGAGGTTGAGGCTGATACCAGTGCCACGGGTCAGGCAATGGGTGTCGTGTTGCTGTCAAGCGTGGCAGGTGGACTTGGCGCGCCAGCCTTGGCTGGATCGGGTGTTAGTGGGTTCGTGCTCGGCGGCATTGCTGCATTAATAGGTTGGGGCACTTGGGCCTTTCTTACCTACATCATTGGCACTCGAGTACTCGCTGAACCACAAACGCGTGCAGATGTAGGTGAGCTACTGCGGACCACGGGCTTCGCCCAGACGCCGGGGATTCTCCGTGCCTTTGGAGGCATTGCCGGGTTGGGGCCAATCCTGCTTACCATTGTTTCTATATGGATGCTTGTTGCGATGGTGATTGCCGTTCGTCAAGCCTTAGATTATTCGACAACTGGTCGGGCGGTGGGTGTATGTCTAATCGGCTGGTTTATTTCAATTGTCACCAGCTTGGTCCTGATGGGCTTCTTAGGCCTCGGGACCATGGCGGAGTCATAGGATGGGCGTGAAGGGTAGTGCTTAAACCTGAGCGGTCATCATGTCAGAAATTGTGTTCCTTATTTACGAGGACCAAAACCATCGCGGCAGCTGACGCCGCTGACGCGTTGGATTTTTTATATTGGCGTCACACTAAGAATGAACGACTGGAGTATCAACATGAGTATGACCGGAACAGTAAAGTGGTTTAACGATAGCAAGGGTTTTGGATTTTTAACGCGTGATGATGGGGAGAAGGACGTATTTGTTCATCATTCCGCTATTCAAGGTGAGGGATTCAAGAGCCTTCAGGAAGGCGAGAAGGTCGAATTCGATGTGGTTCAAGGCACGAAGGGACCCGCGGCGGAAAACGTTGTAAAGGTTGGCGGATAGTCCCTGCGCAAGGTGCTCCGTACTGCGCTCATCATGCTTTGGGCGAGAACATCGATGACACCTTCAGGCTTAACTCGCCGATGCACTGGCGATGAGAACATTCGTCGCCGGTGCCTCGGTTACTGAATGAGCAGGCCCGGGCGCGATAAGTGCCCGGGTTTTGCTATTTTTAGACCTCACCTCGAAGTTCAAAATGTACCTCCATAAGAGCTGAAATATCAGCTGGGAGCTCCGTTGCGCCACTGGGGTATCCGTTTTGCTTAAGCAGGTAGCTCACAATATCTCTGTATTCTGAAAGCTTTAGGAATCCTGGATCATTCGGCGGCATGGTGCTCACCAATAATTGTAAGAGATCTCCAAGTGGACGACCGGACCATTCTTGCTGGAACGCGGATCCTCGAAACTCACGAGTGCGATGGCAGGCTTCACAGGTCCTTTCGAAGCTTTGTTGGCCCCTAACTGCCTGATTGTTTGTGAAGACGCCATCGGCGACGGATCGGGGAATAGGTGGAGTGGCTGGGTTCAGAGAAACGACTGTTGATGGGGCTGACGCGCATCCCACCATATAGATCAGAGTGGTGAGCGTGAATGGTGCCGTGAAGGCAAAACCTTTCGAACTGGCGACAGACATTATGGTGTGAATCTCTAGGGCCTGAAGCGAACGTATTTAACCAGTCGTTGCCTGCCGACCTCCCCAGCATAAATGTTTCCTTCAAAGTCTACGCCGAGAAATTCCACTCCGGTGCCGGTTGGCGATTCGGAATCAGGAATAAAGGAGGTGACCCAACCTGTTTGAACGTCACCGATCCGAATTCCACGCTCCCAGCCAGGGTTCCACTGGTCATTTGACATACCATCCCCAGCGTAGATGGCGCCCTGTGAATCGACGACGACCGTGCTGGGCCTACCGAACTGAGTCCACACGGCGAGGAGTGCACCTTCCTGATCAAAAATTTGCACGCGGTTGTTTCCTCGGTCCGCAACAATTATTCGGCCCTCGGAATCAATTGTTATGTCATGCGGGTCGTTAAATTTTCCTGGGTCGCCACTCCGTGCTTCAACGCCACCCCCCACTTCGAGAAGGAATTCACCGTCTTTTGAAAACTTCGCAATCCGGTTGTTTCCTCCGCGGTGTCCATCACTGATCCATATCACGCCGCTGGGCGCAACGACGACACCAGCAGGTCCATTGAAGTGGTTAGGTCCGTAGCCTGAAACAGCCGCCTCGCCAAGAGTCATTACAATTTCACCATCTTGGTCTAGTTTGAACACTTGATGTCCTAATCCGAGTTTCAACCCCTCGACTTCCCGCGCATCACCTGCCGGTGCACCTTCAGTCACCCATAGATAACCTTCGTGATCGAGAAAGAAACCGTGCGGAAAGGAGAACATGCCTGCGCCGAAGCTCTTGACGACGTTACCATCGAGGTCGAATTTGAAGATGGCGTCCTGATTTGAATTGGCACAGTGATTTGCTCCGCATCTGGAGAGAATCCAGAGGTGCCTACCGTCTGGGTCAGGGAAAATACCACTTGGAACACCGAGCTTCCATCCGTTGGGCATTGACTCCCATCCGTGGACCGCATGATATGGATTATTCGCGACCGATTGGGCTTTCAGTTGAGTGACGCCAATGGTGGTGAATCCTGCAATGCAAAGCGCTAAGAAGAACGTAGTGTGACCATGCCGAAACATAACTATCTCCTTTTTACTCAAGGAAGGCGAAGGGCTACGAGCGATCCTGGCTGGTTTCGCCCTGCAATCTGTACGACTATGTGTTGTCGCTCATTATGCATGTAGGTCATCATTCCGTACTGGCCAGAAGCTGGCAATTCGACCGCGCCAAGTCGTGCACCGGTTGACTTATCGATTGCTCGGAGTAAGGGCTGGCCAGCAGTGCCTTCAGCGTGAATTAATAAACTTGCCGTAACCATCGTCACCGGATGCGATGTCACACCGGTATTAGGTAGCGGAACGTCTTTGAGGGCTGGGTGATTCGTGATTCGATCAGGTGTATCTCCATTAGGAATCCACCACAAATGTTCACCCGTGTTCATGTCAATGGCCGTGATTCGACTATACGGAGGCTTAAAGATTGGTAGTCCTTGTGGGCCACGAAAGTTTCCCCTGTTAATAACTGCATAATCCGAGATGGTTTTACCCGTGGTCTTTGGATCGTCTGGCTCGTCAATCTCATGCCCTGGGACAATATTTTCAGACCGACATCCAGTCAATGAGCCAACGTAGAGGATACCGGTCTCAGGGTCGGCCGAGGTCGGTCCGAAGATGTTTGTTGCGCCGCTTGGGCAACTAACAAACGAACGGAGCCCTGATGGGTGTCCAGTTTGTATCGGAGGATTAAAGATTGGTCCAATTCGATAGTTCTTAATGATCTCTAGTGCTTCTTGGCGAAGTTCGGGAGTGAAGTCGATGAGGTCGGATTCAGTTAGGCCTTGCATGTCATAGGCCAATGGCCAGGTTGGAAAGGGTTGAGTGGGGGAGAGCTGTTCGCCTGGCACTTCTGACCTTGGCACTTCTCGTTCCTCGATTGGCCAAATCGGTTCTCCGGTCTCTCGGTCAAAAGTGTAAGCCCAACCCTGTTTCGTAGTCTGCACAACGATGGGTTTTAGTTGTCCATCGACGGTGACGTTCAAAAGTACTGGGGCTGTAGGATTATCGAAGTTCCAAATGTCATGGTGAACTAATTGATAGTGCCATTCCCGATGTCCCGTTCTAACGTCTAGGGCGAGAAGGCTTGTGCCAAACAGATTGTCTCCTGGGCGAAATCCACCGTAAAAGTCAATAGTCGGCGGATTGGTTGGGATATAGACGATGCCTCGGTCAGGATCGGCTGACATCGGAGCCCATGAGGACACGTCACCTACCGTCTGCCAGGCGTCGTTTTCCCAGGTGTCGTGCCCAAATTCTCCCGGACGAGGGATCACGTGAAACTTCCACAGGTGTTCTCCCGTACGGGCATCGTAGGCCAGGATGTCACCGGGGATATTTTCAATACGAGTTTGGTAGTAGCCCTGCTCGTGAACATTACTTACGATGATTACTCCGTTGACCACAATTGGTGGTGACGAACTGCTCAGATTACCAAGTTCACGTGGAATTCCATGATCGGGATCGTAGGTGTAACCAGAATCAAGCCATGGAGCCCAGTCTGCTACGAGGTCCGGAAGCAGGTCCACGACACCGCCCTCCGGAAAACCAGCTAACGGGACTGCCTGTCCCCAGTCCTCTAGGTGGCGGCCAGTTTTCGCGTCGAGTGCGTGAAGAAAGAAAGCTGGGCTGCTAGCGAAGATGACTCCTCGGCCATCGACCTCTCCATAGGCGACACCCTTACCGTAATTATTTCGCATGCCTCGGTCGTAACGTTTGGTGTGTGGTTCGCGGTAGGTCCACACCGTTTCCCCGGTGGCGGGGTCAACCGCGGCGATGGTTCGACGCTGCCCAGCGACGGTATACAGAAGGCCATCAACATAAATCGGAGTCGATCGAAACACGTAGTCAACACTGGGTCCGAAGTTATCTCCGCGCCATATCCAGGCGACCTCGAGGTTTTCAAAGTTGCTAGCGTCGACCTGATCTAGCGGTGAATATCGAGTGTGTGCTGCGTCTCCACCGATGTAGCGCCAATCCCCTGCAACAGGGTCCTGACTCTGAGCCACGGCTAGGTCCGCTGTTCCACTAAAAAGAATCAGAATGAGCAGCCAGGAGTTAATGATCTTCTGTTGTATTACAACAGCAGTTGACTTCATGATCATCGTCGGTCCTTCATCAGCTTACGATTCACGGTGCGATCCTGTCGGCCAGAATTATACTCGGGCGCAGTCTACTTCAACATTTCTGGTGGCGGGGTGCTGTCTAGTAACGTTAATCCTCGTCCCGGATCGATTCGGACAATAGTGTAGGTAATGGATTCTGGGATGTCTGAAAAGTAGTGTGGCGTGCCAGCAGGAATAATAATGATGTCACCCTTGTTTACCTTTCGAACCATTCCACCCTCCATGCCAGTGCCAGTCGATCCGGGTCCAGACAACATGCGTCTCAGGGCCGTATTCTCACGAGCTCGCGGCGCGATGAGTCGGCCGCCGGTTACCAGTGTTGCTGAGCCCTCAACGATACTGTAGACCTCGGTCACTTCGCTGTGAATCGTGCCAGCCACCACGTTTGCTGACGGGCCTCGCCCAACAATCGCTACGCCAACATGGTATCCACCAGCATCGATGGTACGCATGGGTGAGTCAGTTATTCCTTGAGCGACTGCGATATCTAGAGTTTCTTGAAGCTCGGAGTTTGTTACGGTCACGGCAGGAATCGATACTGAGCTGACTTGTGCGATTAGAACTAGAAACGCAAGCAGGTTCACCATGTCACTCTCCCTTTATCGAGCTGATACCACACAATCTGCGTCGTCCATTCCCTTGACGCTTTACATCGGCGACCTGAAGCTCAACTAGGATCAGGCAATCCAGTCAGATACGCTACACTTGAAAGATATCTGAGCGAACTCTTAATAGAATTCTCCAACGACGAACCGATGCGACGATGGTAATTTGTTGATACCGTCCTTCTTTCGAAGTCTAGCCAGTATGATAGCCCGAATGCCATCAACCTGTTGGATCCAGCAATTAGTCCGTTCAGTCCTGGTGTTCTGCATACTGATTCTCGTAAATGCAGCTCTCTTAGCGAGGCAAATCGATCCACAAAGGCCCGGGCCTACTAATAGCACGGTGTCTAAACCGGAGAGACGGTCCCTGAATGAGGAACAGGGTCACGTTGTTTCTGAAGGCGACCGGCTTCGTGTGAAGGTCCGTTTCCTGGCCGGATATGGCCATGATTCAGCACAGGCATCATTAGGACTTGAGAAGCAAGGACGGGTTGGTTACGCCATCGTTAACCTCTCAGGCAGTATTAGCGAACGATTGTCGTATGTATTTGAAATCAATCCGATAACGGAAACGAGCGCATTGCCTGCGTGCGGAGAGAAGAACTTCTTCTTTCCAAATAGTCCAGATGCAATCGGGCCAACCGTTGGTTGCGATCCAGATGGACGAACGCGTGTTGACGACTATCGGTTTATTGCGCTTGACCTAGTTAACCAGCAGGGAGCACTGCGTCAGGCCTACCTTTCATATGAACCGGGTTTCACTAAAGTTAAGTTTGGGCGCTTTATGCTGCCGATTGGCTTTCATTGGGAAGATGCAGGCTCGTTTACTTCAAAAGATGCAACCCATATACAGCGCATTAATGCTGAATCAAATTTCGGCACTGTAATTTCACTGGTGGCCGGTGAAGATAGTGGTCGCGATACCCCTCTAGCCACGCTTAACCTTGCTGGGTTCTTAGGCGATGGTAATCGACAGTCTGACTACGACTACTTCTATTTTCTGAATCCAGATTTGGACACAAATTCTGCCTTAACCGTCTTACTTTCTGGTGCCTTTGCCCCGTATCCGGGAATTGAGGTGCGTGGTGCTGTTAAGCGAGGGTTCAGTGGCTCTAAAGTGGAGCGTTTGCCAAACTACTTTGCGAGTAAACGACATGACTCCGCTATGGTGCTCTCAGCTCGCTATTCTCCTGTTAGGTTTTTAACAACCTTTGGTGAGTGGGCAAGTTACACGTGGGGTCCAACAGAGACTTCAGCGCAGATGCTAGGCTTCGATACCGCGCCGATTAAGAAATCAGGCTATTACGTGGGGATTGATAGTTTTATCCCGGTAACGGAGAACTTGAAGATCGGCACGGTGATCACACGTGAGGAGTTATCAAGAGATGATTCCTTGATTAAATATCTTTCTGAACAAAATCTTCTTAAGGTGTCAATGGGTAAGAAGGAACGCTCAACGGTATTTCGCATGTATGCGGATTTTGGTGAAGTTGTAACCTTGGCGTTTTATCGTAATTTAATGTCGAATCCGTTTCCTTGGGTCTCAGGCATTGATCCAATTGACGGACCCCGAGCTTTTACCGGCCGAGGCACTGATAAGTGGGGCCTTGTCGTCAGATTCAATCTGGAGTGAGGTTGGGCGCAACGACCTTTAGGTAGCGAGGTTTCTGGCTAATCGGTTTGTGAGGGCCCTCTTGGTTGCTGAAATCACTTTTATCGCTGGGAGAGTTCTAAGGCAGCGAAAATCCCCAGGTTCACAGTGCCGTTGATCGCAAGGGCGACACGGTAACTCCCCAACGTCGACTGACTCTGTAATTAGAGCAGGATTCCTCCACGGCGAGGATCTCGCGGGAAGTGTTGGCCCATAGATACCCACAATAGGTGTTGTGGTGGTCGCGGCTATATGAAGGGGACCGCTGTCGCCGCCAATGAACAAAGCTGCATTGTTAATCAGTGACCGCAATTCAGCTACACCAAAGTGATCTGCTGAAGTTACCAACGGTGTAGCCCTTCCAGTTCTTGCGTGTACTTCAGTGATAATCTGATTCGTTGTGGACGGATCGGACGGGTCAGAAGTCACAACGAATCGCAGCTCTGGGTCAAAGGTGGCAAGGTTGACGATTGTTTCTATGAAGAATTCAACGGGCCATTGCCGGAAGGGAGTGCCGACTCTCACATGAATGACTACGATATCTATTTTTTGTTCGTCACGTGCTCGACCAGTGATCGATTTACGGATTAGGTCATTAGTGTTCAGTGTTTTGAAAACCGAGAGTGCCGTTCTTATATTTCCGTTCATTTCAACGGGGTCGCGTTGTGGGTCAGGCCTCGCGGAGAAGCTCTTGTCGAGGGAAGAGAGTAGGTCCCACTGATTCATAACCGAGTGACGTGGCTCTGTTTGGACGGGTCTTTTGACGAGATGTGTATAAGGCCAACGTTTGTAGGGCATCGAATATCCGATTCGAGTCTGAGCGCGGGTGGCCCAGGTCAACCAGTTGCTACGCGGCCCTCCATGAAAATCAATAACTGCGTCAAAGCGTTCGGCCCGAAGTCTTTGCGCAAGTTGTAAGTCGTATATTACGCGTCGAAATCCCCGAGGTCGCTCGGCGATGATCAGTTTTGTGAGGTGTTGGTTCTCGGATAAGACGGGGGCGGCGGCACGTTCAACAAGGTAAACCAGTTCAGCGTCTGGAAACCGTTGCCTTAGTGCTCGAATAGCCGGGGTTGTAAAGACTACATCGCCAATCAGACGTAAACGAATTAGGAGAATCTTCACAGCTCGATCGTGGTGCGTATCGATTTCTATATGTTCATTGAGGTTGGCTTAAGCCAGTCTCGATAGAACCTGAAGGAAATGATCGATGTCGTCTTGATTATTAAACATTCCAACACTTGCACGAATTTGTGTTTCCTTTTCGCGAAAAGAGACACTAATGTTCTCTTCGTCAAGAACGCGTCGGATGAGTTCAGGGTCGAGGCCGTGATCGAAACTGGTAATACAGGATGGATTGTTGGCAGGAGTAAACATGCTGTAGCCCAATTTGGCGATACCATTTCGAAGAGTCTGAGCCAGTGCCACAGTGTGCGCCTCGATTCGACTCAGTCCAACCTGGTTGATGTAGCCAAGTGCAGCATTTAATTGTGCAACAGCACCGTAGATGAGTCCTGCGTACTCGTATTTTTCGGCTGAAGTCTTTAGCTCAAAATTATAATTCTGGAGTGACCTGGAAACTTGATTGTGTCCGAATCTGTCTGGTGTGATGCGGTCAAGATGTTCCTCGCGAACGAAGAAGGGGGCAGCACCCCAGCTCGCGAGTAGATACTTATACGAGTTGGCGCATACAAAATCCGCTCCGGTTTCACGAAGGTTGGTCGGAAAAGAGCCCAAGGCTTGAATTCCGTCTGCAAAGAGAAATCCCCCGTTGGCATGGATAAGCTCTGCTAGGGCAGGAAGATTGTGTCGGTATCCATTACGATTGGAAACCCAGGCTACTGAAATGAGACGAGTACGTGCATCAGTCCTTGATTCGAAGTCTTGAATTCTGGAGCGACCATTCGTATGCGGAACGATACGCAGTTCGATGCCCTTTGCCTGTTCTAGCCAACGGTATAGGACGAATGAGGTAATAAAGTGTAGTTCGTCAATGACGACGTTATCGCCAGCCTTTAGATCGATGGCGCTGGTTACGATATTTTCTGCGTCACTCGTCGAGAAAAGAAGAGCCACTTCGTCTCTGGTAGCGCCAAATAGTTCAGCGAACTTCACGCGCGTGGCTTCCTTTATCTCCATGGAAATATCGAGACCCTCGGCAGGCATTAGCTGCTGTTCGTTGGCATATTTAATGGCAGCCTCATGGACGACAGTTGGAAAGGGCCCTACGTAAGAGGTATTCAGATATGTCTGATTCTGGGTTACAGCAAAATCATCTCGGATACCTAGTGGATTTCTTTTAATAGACATTGTCGAATTCATTTTCGGGGATGATAAAGGTGTTAGTCCTAAAGCGCCTGTAGTCTTTAGAAAGTGGCGACGGTCAACATTAGTCATGGCGTTTCCCTGTTGAGTCTGCGTTGAAGGTTACTTAGAACGCTGCCTAAAAATGTCCGTGAGCCACGAGGCTTAAAAAGGTGATCCGTCCAGCGGACCCATGACTGTCAGCAGCACGTCAACAATCACGCTGAAGAGATAACGATTATGAATCCAATTGTATACAATTTAATTTTGGTTTTGTTTAGTGGCTTAGACAATGCCCTCGAAATGCTACCTACTCTATACCGTAGGATTTCATAACTACGCTAGATTGTCTGTTAGAGTGGCAATGTTGGAGCCCGAGAGGCGTAATGTGTATTTGAGAGTTAGTCGGTCATATAGATATTAGCGTTGAGGGTGATTTGAGCATGTTATCAATCGGAGTGACCCTACGAGGCAAAAGAAGGAAGTTTATTTTTTTAGGTGTTTTCCTTGCGGGTTGCATTATTACCGGAGTTCTTTCGAGGGCTCCGATACTTACTTGGCTAGGAGGACAGCTGATACGGAGCGATAACCTTGAGCAATCTGACGCGATTGTCATTCTGTCCGGGGGTGAGTTTGCTGAACGAGAGATTGAGGGCGCCGATCTATATCGGGCAGGATTTGCTCCCAGAGTAGCGATTTCTGTAGGTCGAGAGGCTCCAGGAGCAAAAGAGTTGGCACGGCGAGGGGTTGGTCTTTCTGATCTCTTGGAAATCCGCCTTTACCATCTCGAAGGCTTGGGCGTGCCTCGGTCGGCGATCTCCTTACTTCCTGGGCGAGCCAGCTCCACTCGAGATGAAGCCGTTATGGCTGCAGAATGGTCCGAGGTGAATGATGTCACGAGTCTCATCGTCGTTACTTCGGCGTATCACACCGCTCGAGCTGGGTTTATCTTTGAACGAATATTCGATCGTCAGCCTGTGAGAATATCGCTGCGCCCGTCTGGCGCCGATGATTTCAGAGCTGATTCATGGTGGAAAGAGCGGACGACCTTGCGTAACGGAATTTTTGAGCTGCAGCGGACGCTGTTCTATTGGTTAGCGTATTAGAGTTCCTGCTTGGATGTAGTGTTCAGGCAGGATTATCACGGTCTGCACGATATCGAGCCACGCGCATCGCTATGTCTGGTTTGGATGTATCAATGGAACCTTGCAGTAAGGCTCCATCATCCATCACAACATCGGTTGCTATGAGTTCACCTTGAACTTGTGCGGTCCGTCGAAGCTCGGCCAACCTCCCGACTGTTAGGGTTCCAATTACTCGGCCAAGAACCGTAATTGTTTTAGCGAAAATCCTACCCTCGATACTTCCGTGAGGTCCGATTGCGACTCCATGGTCAGGCGCACTGATCGTGCCTTCAAAGGTTCCGTTAATGATCACGTGCTCGTGAGCGTGCAACTCGCCTTTGATTGTAACTGTTTCCCCCACCGACGTGACCATTTCGGCCTTTGGAGTGTCTAAGGGAAGCGTAGCAGGAGGCTCGAAGCGTGCCACGTTACTCTCCAAGTGTTTTCTAGGCATTAAGCTTGGTCCCAATCTATATATTTGGAGCGGGAGACGGGGATCGAACCCGCGACCAACGGCTTGGGAAGCCGTGACTCTACCACTGAGCTACTCCCGCTGGTGTTCAAACACCAATTGTAACAGAGGTGGCGCTAGCATCTCAGCTACCCGTCAGTGTCACCCAGCTCGAATTAGTGACAACACCTCATCCCGCTTGTCGGCCATCATGTTTTGCGTGTTGGCTTCCAAGTTCAATCTCAATAAGGGTTCAGTGTTAGAGCCTCGGAGGTTAAAGTGCCAGTCAGGATATTCAATAGACAGTCCGTCAATCCGATGCTGGATGGCATCTGAATAACAGGCTGAAATCTGATCGAGTTTAGTTGGAATTATGGACATGTCCTTAACAGTCGTATTGATTTCGCCGGAAATAAAATAGCGTGATCGTAGTGGAGCCAGAAGCTCAGTCAGGGATACCTTTTGCGTTGACAGCAGTTCGAGAATTAGCAACGCTGGAATAAGCCCATTGTCCGCGAAAGCATTGTCTCGAAAGTAATAGTGGCCTGTAACTTCACCGCCGAAAATAGAATTTGTTTCGCGCATCCGCTTCTTAAAAAAGGCATGCCCAACACGATTGATTAACGGCTTGCCCTGATGACGAGCGACGGTGTTAGGTACCGCGTGACTTGCTCGAACGTCGTAAATTATGGTTGACCCAGGATACTTCAGTAGAAAAGCTTCTGCTAGTAGAGTTGTTACGAAGTCGCCCGGCACAAATTGACCATCCTCATCAACGAAAAAGCAACGGTCCGCGTCCCCATCCCACGCGATTCCCAAATCGGCTTGGGAGTCCACAACCGTGGATACGAGATGTTTTCGGTTTGCTTCGATAAGTGGATTGGCTTCGTGGTTCGGAAATGAGCCGTCGATTTCGAAGCACAGCCGTGTTGTCTGGCAAGGGAGTGAATCGAAAATGCTCGGAGCAGCTAACCCCGCCATTCCGCTACCTGCGTCGAGTACAAGTCGAAACGGCTTTATGATTGAAGTATCGATAAAGGAGAGAACGTGAGAGACATACTGATCGAGGAGTTCTGCTTGGGAGAGAGTGCCGCGTGCTGAGGTGGGAGACGGAATATTCTGCCGAATAACCATATCTCTAATGCTGGCAATTCCCTCATCTCCGCTGAGTGCCGACGCTTGCCGGCCCACCAGTTTGATGCCGTTATATTCCTTCGGATTATGAGAGGCAGTGATCATTGCTCCGCCATCGTGTTTGTCATGATTGACACCGTAGTAAAGCATGTCAGTGCTCGCCAAGCCGTAATCAACAATATTGGCGCCCTGAGTTCTTGCTCCCTCGATGAATGCGGCGGCTAGACTGTTTGACGATAGACGCATGTCTCGGGCGACAGCCAAGCGTTTCGCATTCAGATAGGTTACGAAGGCTTGGCCAACCAGTTCGGCCACAGACTCATTGAACTCGTCAGGGTAAATCCCTCTAACGTCGTAGGCCTTAAAGATGGATGAAGTGACACTCATGGCATTAATCCGCAGTGCTCGATGGGTCGGGTACCACCGCTTTGTCCCCCAAGGTCACTTCGGAGACGTCGGCATTGGGAGCGATGTAGCACCCCTGGCCTAGGACTACGTCGCTTAACGATGCCTGCTCTCCAATGGTGCACGATGGCCAAAGGATGGAGGTTTCAACGTTGACGCCACTACCGACTTCGCACTTTCGGCCAAGCACGGTGTAGGCACCTATCCGTGCACCCGTCTTGACCACAACTTCTTCATCGATGAAACAGGGACCCTCAAATGTTACGCCGTCTTCGATCTTCGCGGAAGCAGCTACAACAACAGTGCCTTTTGGTCTTGACCTAAAGGGTTCGGCAGGGAACCTCCCGTCCATGATGTCACGATGGACTTGCCGGTAACTTCTCGGGGTTCCGATATCAATCCAGTAGCCAGTGGACACGTAGGCCACAAACCGCTCTCCGTCATCAACCAGCGACGGGAAAAAGCTTCGTTCAATAGACCAGGGGGTATCTTTCGGAATTCGATGAAGGATCGACGGCTCAATTACATAGACCCCAGCATTGATAGTGTTGCTGGCAAGCTTCTGATTGCCCGGTTTTTCTATAAAGCGTTTTACATTGCTGTCTTGATCGACTTCAACGAGACCATAGGCTGAAGGATCCTTGACAGGCTTGAGGACGATGGTGGCGTTAGCTCCACGATTCCTGTGAAATTGGAGTACGGCCTTCAGATCGAGCTCGGCAAGGACGTCACCGTTAAAAATGATCACGGTGTCGTCTAAGAACTCCAATGCAAACCGAATCGCGCCGGCTGTCCCCATTGGCTGAGGTTCAACGAGATACCGAATCTTGAGTCCCAGGTTCGGCAGGCTGTCGATAAGTTCTTCGATCTGATCAGGCTGATAGTTCAAGCTCAATATTACTTCATCAACTGAGCCGACACGCCTGAGTAGGTCCAGTTGGTATAGAAGAAAAGGCCTATTTAATATCGGCACAATCGGTTTTGGCATGTTCGAGGTCAAAGGTCGTAAACGTGTGCCCTTGCCTCCGGCCAGGAGAATTGCTTTCATCGCAGTTTCAGACTTATGGAGGAATGCGTGGTTTTGACCTTAGCTTGGTCTTGTTGCAAGTAGTGAAGAAGTCTAAAATGAGGCCACCCGGACGGTGCTCTCAAGCTTATGAACTTACCCAATTCGCTCACGCTAGGACGCATATTCCTAATTCCACTGTTAGTGGTCGTCCTTCTAACCAGGTTCGAAGGGCGCATGATTTTTGGCGTTCGCAAGGAGTTAATCGGCACGGTTATATTTCTGTTGGCTGCCTGTACTGACTGGCTCGATGGATATCTTGCCAGACGCCGTGGTCAGGTTACCGAACTCGGTCAATTAATGGATCCCCTGGCCGACAAGTTGCTTATCACGGCGGCTTTCGTGTCGCTAGTTGCCTTAGACCTAGCCCCTGCATGGATGGTGGCCATCATTCTTGGACGAGAACTCGGGGTTACTGTATTGCGGAGCATCGCGTACTCGAGGGGTATAACCATAGTTGCGTCACCCCTCGGCAAGATCAAAATGGTGTCCGAAGTTGTTGCGATCGTACTGCTGACTTTGGGGCAGGATTATCTGCAGGAATTCTTTGTGTTGGGGCAGATAGCGTTGTGGGTGGTGTTGGTAACCGCGTTGGTGTCGGCGCTTGATTATTACCGCAGGTTTCATGAAAAGTTAAGTTCGCGAGGCGCAGAACTTGCGGCCGATGCCGACCGCCAGGCTCGCAGTGAGTGACGATGTTCATCGTTTACCTATCCTGGCTTTCAAGTTCAGCTATTCTTCTCCGCGCTTGCTCCAAATATGCACTTTGATCGAAATCATCAACTAATTGATTGAAATACGGTAAGGCTTCATCTCCTCGACCGATTATTGCGAGTGATTCGCCCAGCACGAAGTAAACAGCATCCCGAGCGGTGTATCCAGGGTCCTCGTCCAACACCACTCGCATGCGTTGTATTGCCCCTGGATACCAGCCTCCGTTGAAATAGAATTCGCCAACACGAAAATAAGCCTCGCTAAGACGGTCTCGCGCTGTTCTGTGCCATTTACGGGCCTCGTCTAGGAGGTCACTGTCCGGGTACAGTTCGAAAAACTGATTGAAAGCTTCGATGGCCATTTCAGTTGATGTCTGATCACGGTCAGAAGCCAACATGCCCTCAGAATATGTAACGCCTATCTTGAATTGTGCGTAGGCCGCGCGTGGATGAGTCGGGTAAAACCTAAGAAATTCCTCGAATTCATTAACGGCCTGGATTAGTGATGCAAGGCCTCCTTTTTCCAGAAGGGAGTCACCGATAGCGAGTTTCGCGTCAAAACGATAAGGGCTCTGTGGGTAGACATCCACGAGGCGACGAAACACAGTTTGTGCTTTGTCCCAATCTTCACCTTCGAACAGGATGGAGCCGTGTTCGAACAGGTAACGATCTGGCTCTGGTGTGCCTGGAGGTAATGCCGCCGGATCTTGAGGAGTGCAGGCCACGCCACTCATCAAAAGAAGGGCGACACCTATAGAGGGTAACAGCGCCTGTTGATTAGAAATGGTCGTCGGCCTCATGAACTGAACCCGTTGTGCCTAGACAGCCATTCATGCTGAGCTCGTAGGCCATCCGGCAATGCCACGGTTGGGTCGAAGCCGAGATCGTTTCGTGCCAAGGTGATATCGGCGTAAGTGTCACGCATGTCTCCACTTTGGGTTACATCTCGGTTGATCTCAAGGGAGCTATCGGTGATTTTTGCAATTAGTTCTATTACCTGATTCATCGACACGCGAGAGCCGCCCCCCACATTGTACACGCGGCCGGGAATTCCAGCAGTTGCTGCGGCCATGGTGGCCGTGACGATGTCGTCTACGAAGGTAAAATCTCGAGTCTGCTGTCCGTCACCATATAGGTGGACCGGTGTTCCATCTATTGCAGCCTTAAGAAAGCGATGGAATGCCATGTCCGGACGTTGACGGGGTCCGTAGACGGTAAAGTAGCGTAGAGCCACGGCCGGGACATCGTGGTTGAGATGGTAGAGCAAACATAGTTGCTCTCCCGCGAGCTTGGTTACCCCATAAGGTGAAACGGGCCGAGGTAAAGCATCCTCGCGCATTGGTAGGTCTACTTGGTTACCGTAGACAGAAGAGCTTGACGCGTAGACGAAGCGTTCGATCGGCTGATGAACGCATGCGTCAAGAAGTGCTTGGGTGACGTCAATATTGAGCGACGTGCAGATGCTAAAGTCTTGCCCCCAGCTCCGACGGACTCCAGCTTGAGCTGCGAGGTGAAAGACGTGGGTCACGCCCTTGAGCAACTCCGCAACATTACAGTTAAGCAGGTTTAGTTCAGTAAAGTGAAATCTCGATTTAGAAAGGAGTTTTGAAAGGTTATCTTCCTTAATTGATCGATGGTAATAATCGGTAAAACAGTCAACGCCGATTACATCAGTGTCGCGGGCGATGAGCATCTCCGCTAGACTTGAACCTATAAAACCAGCGACCCCAGTTACTAGTGCTCTCATGCGAACACCGAGGAGAGTTGTTCTGGCAAGCGACAGGGTCGTCTTTGTTCGTTGATTGCTGCGTGCACTGTCCGACCAATCGCGCTAACTTCTCCGTCGAGCCAGCGAATTTCGTAGTTGAAGCAAACTCGAGTCGGTGAAAGTAGTTCCCCGTGAGTAATCACTTCGAGCTCATCATCGTATTTGCACGGTTTTCGATACTCACAGTGAGCCTCAATGACAGGAAGTAATACCCCAGTTGCTTCCATCTGGCGATAGCTCCACCCGATTGTCCTCAGAAGATCCGTGCGGCCAATTTCAAACCAAACTAGATAATTCGCATGATACACAACGCCCATCTTGTCGGTCTCGGAGTAGCGCACTCGAATAATTGAAGTCGAAGACTGCACCCCTATTTTGGCTCCCTGATAGCCTGTCCGTCGGTTACTGCCCTTAAAGCGCGTGTGGCTTTGGTAGGATCGTCTTGGCCGAAAATCGCTGATCCAGCTACTAGGATGTTCGCCCCGGCAGCCACAAGTTCGCCGGCGTTGTTCAAATCTACTCCTCCGTCGACCGAAATCGGTGCTGGATTACCCACGCTGTCTAGCAAGGCTCTCATGGCTCGGACCTTCTCGATGCTACTGGGGATGAATCGTTGTCCTCCGAATCCCGGATTTACAGACATGACTAAAACCACGTCGACTTCGGAGGCAACAGTTTCGAGAGCCGTGACCGGGGTTGAGGGATTAATTGCAGCTCCAGCGAGAAGACCCAGTTTCTTTATTGAAGTCAGCGCCTGGCTAAGATTGGGTTGTGCTTCCACGTGAATAGAAAGAGTGTTGGCTCCGGCTTTTGCGAAAGCCTCAAGATGCCGATACGGGTCTTCAATCATTAAGTGGACATCCAACGGAACCCGTGCGGTTCGCTTTATAGAACTTATAACTGGGGGTCCAATTGATAAGTTGGGCACGAAATGACCATCCATCACATCCACATGTATGGCATCGGCACCACCTTGCTCTACGGCGTGAACAGCTCTACCCAATTCCGCGAAGTCAGCCGAAAGAATTGAAGGAGCGATTTGGACGCTCACCGGCTCACCTCAAGGGAAATGGGTTCACCAGGGGAGATTTGAAAACCTGCTTGTGGATATTGACGAAGGACAATACCGGGGGGTACGTTTGGATATGGGTGATCTCCGACGACTGTAATACGGAATCCTTGTTCTCGCAAAATGTCGGCCGCTCCTGTGCCGTCGGCGCCGATTAGGTCAGGCATCACATAGGTAACAGTTCGCTCACCCCGGTTTACAAGTAACGACACTGATGTGCTGCGAGTGTCTGGCGGCGGTTCTTGGGCAAGCACTGTGCTCCGGGGGTATCGACCCGACCGTATTTCGGCGACGCTTACGAGTTCCAGGCTGTCCGCTTGGACTCTTAATTGGGCACTGCGCTCGGTTTGACCAACTAAAGCGGGAATCTGACTGGGCCGAGGGCCACCGCTTAACCACACTCTAACAGTTCGTTGTCGGCGGGTTGTTAATCCAGCCGGGGGTTCTTGTAGGATCACGCTCCCGGCAGGGATAGAAGGGTGTAACCGCGGCGCTGGATCAACACGTACTAGAAGTCCCAAATCTTCAAGAGTCGCCGTGGCCGTTGCAATTGGTTGACCGGCTAGGTCGGGAACGGATACTTCCTGTGATCGAAGTGCGACACGCAAACCGGCGGCGGCGAAAAGGAAGTAAGTCGCCACCATTGCGCCGGTCACTAGGAAGGCCTTCCCAACGCCCAGCACGTTACGCGTCAGGGTCATCAAATCACTGACGGTAGCACAAGTCCTTGCTGTTCACAAGGTTCTGGCCCTCAGGTGCGCTTGAAAGACGCTGCGAAAAAGGCATCTAGCCGGTGCAAGTGAGGATAGGTTCTGAGATATCCGGCCTCGTTGAGAATTGGACCAAAATGAGAAGTGTCATCGAGGGTCCTAAGATCTTCAACGTGAAATTTAGTCTCTGAATCGAGAAAGTTTTCCACGACTCGTTCATTCTCCTCTGGCTCACCGGAACACGTAGCGTACACTAGACGCCCTCCGGATCGCACCGTGGTGGCTGCTACACGAAGCATTTTGATTTGGCGGTCAGCCATACGCTGGATGTCGTTGAGTTTTCTGCGCCATCGAATATCTGGATCACGTTGCACGGTACCCAGGCCGCTGCAGGGAACATCGACAAGAACGCGATCGAAGATAGCGCCAAATGGCGCGTTGCGAGAGAGATCATGGGCGACCGGCTTTACTACAGAAGCACCGAGTCGAGTGACAGTGTGAGCTAGTAGATTGAGCCGAGCCTGACTAAAGTCTCCCGCTACTAGAGTCCCCTGATTTGCCATAGCCGAAGCTAGAGCGAGAGTCTTACCTCCTGGCGCAGCGCATGCGTCCAGAATGGTCATGCCAGCCCCTGCTTGAACAAGCGGAGGAATAAGTTGGGAGGCTTCGGCTTGGACGAAGAAGTCGCGACTTGAGGTCAAATCCGGTAAAAATTGCTTACCAGCCGCAATGCTTAAGCCATCACGTCCATAGCGTAGAGGCTCAGCGACAATGGAGTTCTCACGAAACCGTGACACCAGCGCTGCTGACGTTGTGTGTAAAGTGTTAGCTCGAAGGGTAAGACTGGCAGGCTCATTGTTGAACTTAGTCCATGCCAACGTTGCTGAATAACCATAGCGGGTCAGCCACCGTTCAACTAGCCAGTCCGGGTGGGAATGGCTGATGCTAATAAATTGGAGCGCCCTCTGCCGGAGATGGGCTGGCCAGCCTGAGAATTGCACTTCAGAAACAGCCGCTAGTTCAGACTCCTTCGGTTCCTCTGGTAAAGGAAGATTGGGTAATGCCCTTAGGAGGGCTCTCAGCACAGCGTTTGTTAGTCCTGCTGCACGGTTGGGGCCTTCGGTTCGTGTGATGTTTACTGCGTCGTTGACGACAGCTGACGGAGGAACGCGGTCAAGGTGTAGTAGTTGATAAATGCTGATCCGAAGTACATCACGCACAACAGGGTCAAGTTTTAATAGAGGACGATCAGCAAAGTGCACGATCAGATAATCCAGCGCGTTAAGCCTCCGAAGGGTTCCAGTTACGATCTCATTGAGTAAAGCCCGATCCCGCCGATCTGGCACATCGGTTCTGACACTGTAAAGCGAATCTGGAAGAGCGACGGAGCGTTGGATCACGGCCCGGAGGGCTCGAAAGGCGGCCATTCGGGCTGGAGCGATCATATTTTTGTTGGGGATTCAAAAGCTGAACCAACGGTTACTGGATTGCCAGCCAAGAAAGACTTAACTTCCATAACGCGACGTCCAGACGGCTGAATCTCTAGGATTTCGAGTGTCGTGCTTCCACCTGAAGCAACAATGAGCCGATTGCCTTCAGTTTCGAGAATCTCTCCAGGTCGTCCCTTTGAAGGGTGTGGTATCACTGCTGTGCGGTGGATAGCGTAGCGAACTCCCCCAAGATATGTGAAGGCTTGGGGCCATGGATGCATTGCGCGAACTTGGTTATGAATCGTGTGGGCGTCACTCTTCCAATCGATGCGACCATCGCTCTTCGTTAGCCGAGGTGCATAGGTTGCAACCGAGTTGTCTTGTGGCGTTTCGACCAAGGTTCCGCTCCCAATGTTGCCGAGGTTGTCCCTTAGAAGAGAAGCTCCGAGAGAGGCAAGGGCACTTGCAAGTTCGGAGGCTGTGTCAGTGGGGCGAATCGCCTGTTGTGCTTGAGCAAGAACTGGACCGGAATCAAGCTTGGAATTCATCCTTATCAAAGTGACTCCCGTGACCTCGTTTCCATCGAGCACAGTTCGTTGAATCGGAGCTGCGCCACGATAGGCGGGTAGTAGGGAAGCGTGTAAATTAACGAAACCATGTGTTGGGATTTCAAGTAGGTTGTCGGGAACGAGCTTGCCATAGGCCACAACGACCCCAAGTTCTAGCTGGAGGGTTAGCATTTGATTTAAAAACACTGGGTCGTTGAGAGCCTCTGGCGTCAGGACTGGAATATTGTTTCCTAGAGCTAAAATCTTTATTGGTGACGCTGAGGGTCGTTGACCTCTACCACGCGGACGATCAGGTTGGGTGATCACCGTGACCACCTCGCACGGAGATTCTATGAGTGCGACCAGCGTCGGAACCGCAAACTCTGGTGTACCAAAGAAGGCGATTCTCACCATTTTCTGTTTCGCCGAAGTTTAGCGATTCGACGCATGATTAGCTCTCGCTTAATCCCACGGAGGCGATCAACAAAGAGGGTGCCGTTTAGATGATCCATTTCGTGCTGAAAGGCGCGTGCTAGAAGGTCCTCGCCTTCAATCCTTTGAGTTCTACCATTCCGATCTAGGCCGGATACAATTACCTGTTTCCGCCGCTCCACAACCGCACTGAACCCGGGAAGGCTCAGGCAGCCCTCTTCCTCGGTTATTAATGTGTCATCGTTACAGGTCTCAAAGCTGGGATTAACCATTGCAATTAGTTCCGTTGGTTTTTCTCCCACGGAAATGTCGATAACAAAGATCCGCAATCCTACTCCCACCTGGGGAGCTGCCAAGCCGACTCCGGGTGCAGCGTACATAGTTTTAATCATGTCGTCGATTAAAGCCTGTATTTCCTTGGTTATCGCCCTTACAGGAGCCGCTGGCGCATGAAGCCCCGAATCACCGTACTTAAGGATCGGGCGAATCATAGAAACCCTTACGGCTTGGCGTGGCTAGCCCGTTCGATTGCTAGAAGGGTTATTAAGTCGAGACCGGCTGAGCGTGGTGGAAGCGGACAGATGACTGGTAACCTCGTTTATGGAATCGCCTCCAAACTTCTCTAAAAAAGCATCAGCCAAGACCAAGGAAATCATCGCTTCAGCCACAACCGAAGCAGCCGGAACGGCGCACACATCGCTTCGTTCCACCGTCGCTGGAGCCTCGGTCATAGTAGATATGTCTACAGAGCGAAGGGGTTTCATAAGAGTTGAAATCGGCTTCATGTANCCCANAANACGAAGATCCTCNCCGTTTGTCACGCCGCCTTCGAGTCCNCCTGCATTGTTCGTTGGGCGGACGACGCCGTATTTACTGCCATCANNCTCTGCAGGGTGACTTGGCAAAACGATCTCATCGTGCACTTGGGACCCAGGCAGTGCAGACACACCCGGCCCAAGACCTATTCCCACAGCCTTAATGGCAGGNATGGACATGATGGCTTGGGCCAAACGCCCATCAAGCTTCCGATCCCACT
This sequence comes from Acidobacteriota bacterium, assembly GCA_002720285.1. GTDB lineage: Bacteria > Acidobacteriota > Vicinamibacteria > Vicinamibacterales > UBA823 > UBA11600. The sequence goes on from PBHT01000043.1 coordinate 21,540, forward strand.
GGACNTAGCTTCCGAGTCCAAGTGGGAGGCCGTGAACAATTACCTCGAACCTACCACCGGCTGTGTCCCCAGCCTCGCGAGCAGCATCAATCGCGGCAACCATCGCTGTTTCGGTTTTTGGATCAACGCAACGAAGNGTTGCGTCCTCCGGTATTTCACGTACCCGCTCGAAGGGAACCATGGTTTCGGTGATCTCAACTCCGGCGATAGCGGTGACATGACTTGCGATCTCAATATTGTATAGCTCCAGTAACTGTCGAGCGACCGCTCCCGCCGCAACGCGCGCGGCCGTTTCACGGGCACTAGCACGCTCTAGGACGTCTCGAATGTCAGTTCGGTCAAATTTGATGGTTCCTGCGAGATCGGCATGGCCAGGACGAGGACGTGAAACCGGAGGCTTGCGTTCGCCCTCGGTCGACTCGGATTCCGTTGCACTGACCTGCATCGTCCTTTCCCAATTGGGCCAGTCCTTGTTGTTAACAAGAAGCGCGATCGGACCNCCAATTGTTTGACCGTCGCGTACGCCGGATAAGATTTCGGCTTGATCAGATTCAATCTTCATTCGTTGGCCGCGACCATAGCCCTTTTGCCGTCTGCGCATTTGATGCGTGATCGCATCGAAACTAATCGTCAGGCCGGCGGGAATTCCTTCAAGTATTGCCACGAGTCCTCGACCGTGCGATTCGCCTGCTGTAAGAAAACGTAACATGCTACCTACATTGTACACGAAGCATTTGGCGCGATTTCAAATGAGGAAGGTCAATCATTAAGAGCAGTTCCTTTGANTGCTNCTCNNGGNAAATCTTCCACGAAATACANAAAATGGAAGANGGCGNGGGNTCNGNTATTTCAGNGCTTAGTTTGTGGTTAACTAACCAAACATCAGGTTTACGATCGCAACGGCGGCCAGGATTCCTGCGATGTCAGCTAGTAAGCATGCCGGGAGTGCGTGTCGGGTTCTAACGATTCCGATTGCACCAAAGTAGACTGCGAGNGTGTAAAAGGTGGTTTCAGTGCTACCTTGGAAGGTGCTTACCATATAGCCGACAAGTGAATCGGGCCCGTGGGTGTTCATGGCTTCGGCCATCACGCCNAAGGCGCCAGAGCCAGTAAGTGGGCGGAGTACTGCCATTGGTAGGGCTTCGGCCGGCATGCCGATTAGACTGGTAANGGGAGTTAGTAACAGGACNAGCCATTCGATGCCTCCTGCGGCTCGAAACATCCCAATGGCTACGAGGATGGCTACGAGATAAGGGATTATCCGAAGAGCTACGTCGAAACCTTGCTTCGCGCCTGCGACTAGTGATTCGTAAACTCGCACTCCACGTTGCCATCCATATAGCGTCAATCCGGCAACAAGAGCGGGTAGCATCCAAAACGAAAGGGTGTTGCGTNCAAGGGTTACGAAATCATCGTTAGGGTTAAGCTCCTGATTAGAGGAGAAGAANTTCCAGCTGCTCGAATTCAGATATCCCACGAGGAATGTGAAGAAGACAAACCAGAAAACCCAGACTGCCCAGCGTCGTAGGGCAGTCGGCTTAATCGATTCTTCGGCTTCAACCAGTCTGTCTCNGATGGTTAATGGTGCTGAGGTAATTGTGTCTGGCTCGGTATTTCGGTAGCGAGGGAGCTTACAAAGAAGGGTCGCAGCCAGAATGCCGACCAAGGTTGCGGTTCCNCTGGCAACCCATGTTGGAAAGAGAATGCCAGCTGCATCATTAGAGCCAAGGGATGCGCGGAGTCCAATTACTCCAGTTGGTAGTATGGCTAGGCCGGCGGTATTAATGGCGAGGAAAAGAACCATTGCATTACTAGCCGTTCCCTTCTCACTATTTAGAGCATCCAGNTGTTCCATTGCACGGATGCCGAACGGAGTTGCTGCGTTACCGAGTCCCAGCATGTTTGCGGATATATTGAGGATCATTGCGCTCATGGCGGGATGGTCGGCGGGTATTCCAGGAAAAAGGCGTTTCATTACTGGTCCAAGGGCNGTGGCCAAGCGACGCATCAGGCCCCCGTCTTCTGCTACTCGCATTAAACCCAAAAAGAATGCCATNACCCCGACAAGGCCGATCGCAAGTNTTACGGCGTCTCGGGCCGAGTCGATAAGGGCCTGAGTCACNGCCTCCATTCTTCCGGTTGCGGCCGCCAGAAGAACAGAGGNGACGACGACAACAACGAACAGTCCATTCAGCATTTAGAGCGTTCCAGTTGGGCTTTTAGCGTTCAAGATCAGCCAGAGTTTNGGAGGAGCTTGAAGTGTTATTCATGGCATCCGTGGCTCGTACCACTAGGCGTTCAGGTGNTTGATCGCTGAATGAAAACACCTCGAAGCTCTCGAGACGTGAATCGGCTATTCCGTCAANGGGATAGACCACTTCCCANAGATTTTCGTCGAAGGAAAACTCAACACGTTCGATAATCGATTGAGCATCCTGTACCGTGAACGAGATCGAGGTTCCATTCGACTCGATCTGTGNTGGATTAATGTTGATGNGAGGAGAGGTATTGTCGATATCAAAGACACTGGTAGACCTGCGTCCGGTAAGGGTTGTTTGGGGAGAGTTCGATCGACCGTCTGAAGCTTCGACCATTGCAAGGTACCGGCCATCTGGAACAGATACGGTATCCCAAACGAANATTGGATCGGTTAGGCCGGCTATCAAGCGGGTCCAGTTTCTAGTGTCCTCTGCGCGATAGTGAACTGAATATTCAAGCCGATCGTTGTCGGCATCCTCAGCAGTCCAGCCGAANGTTTGCAAGCCCTTACGGTAGACNCGTCNACCTAGAGTCGGTTGTCCAGGTTGAGTTCTCGCCTCAGACTCTATGCGGGTAGGGAGTGCATTATTTGTGGAGGCGGGGTCAAAACCCGCGAGGTCCATTTCTGTGCCCGCAAAGGTTTCCTGAAAAGCTGTTCCAGCTGGGTGTTGGGTAATCGATGTGATCTTTGGGGCAACATTTCTAGGAAGATAAGAAGTTGTGACAGACGTTAAGACCGGTGTGGTGGCGCCTCGTTTCAGCACTGCCCGCCATTGCAAGTAGCGGGCTTTTGGGCTGGTAATTACCTGACCGCTGGAAATGTTATAGCTTTCGGACCAATCGCTCCACATTTCGTCTGGGTCGTCAGTGTTACCTGATCTGGTGGATAACTCGACCTGACTTCCCGATGGCTCGCTAGAGGTCCAGCGGATAGTGCCCCAAGTGGCGATTGTTCTNGCGTCGCGTACATCAGAGAAATAGGTTCCTTCCGCGGCCATTGAATCGGACAGCGCGAACAGTTTTCCTGGATTGGCTGTTCCAAAGTGAAGGCGCCTCCCAGGAGCGTAGGTCATTGTGGTTATTTGACTGGCAGCAACACGGGTGATTAGGGTGGCGGTTGCGGGCTCGCCGACTAGGCGATAGATTCGACCATTTGGTCCAGTTCCAACAACTAGGCCGTCCGTGTCATCGATGAGAAGGTCGTAGGGTACGTCACTTGGTGATTGCCAGATCACNTCCCAAACGCCATCTGGTTTTACTCGTAGAACAGCTCCACCGTCAGTCGGTGTTACTCGGAAGCCATTGGCCGTATCAGTGACTTCCGCCCGAACCACTGCAGTTTGTTGTGTAGACTGCGAATCTAGTGCTGATTGGGAAATGTTCGTTTCGCCACGAACGCCAGCCAAATAGAGGGTTCCATCTTTGGCAATCCGTAGGGAACGGAGTTCGCTAAACTCTGAATCGAGGAGGACAAAACCTCTGCGATCACTGTCGATCCGAAGCAGGCGCCCTGGTGACTCCGTGCCAGCAAGAAGTCGACCCTGGGAATCAAAAGCAAGTGACAGCACGTTAGTGGTGTGTGTGTTATAGAACGGCGCCGTTGTACCGTCGCTCTCGATTCGGTAGATGACTCCTTGGGTTCCTGTTGCTACATACAGCGCGTCATCTGGCCCTAGGACCATTGACCAAATGTAGGTCTCCTCAAGATCGACCAATGTAGTTGATTCACCGTTAGCCTGGATTTCATACACCTTTCCATTCGGACTAGTGCCCACATAAAGCCCTCCTTCGGGTCGGCGAGCCAACGCGTGGACCTCGGACTCAACAGCATCGAAAAAGATTGACGAGCCTCCATCGGCTCCTATTTCGTAGACCCGGCCCTCGTCCCCGGTTGCAATCCAGAATCCGTCAGAACCGTTCGATACTACTGACCAAACAAACGGTGCTGGCGATTCGTGGATAAGGCCTGTTTCTGGCGAGAGGGTGATTTGACCAGATTCATCGACTGACAAGTGTTCTAGGTCGCCTTGTAATAGTTCCGACTGGGTTGAAACGTGCCAAAAGGTCGGGGAGGCAGCTACGAGCAAGCCTACGGGTAGTAAAGCGAAAAGCGCAGCGAATGCTTTTCTAAAAACCGGGGAACGATATCCACAGAAGCATTTCATAATTATTGTGAGTCGAGGTTGAGGGTGAGTATACGAAAACCAGAGACCGCCTCTTGGGTGTCCACTTCCCACTCGCCAAGGTTCACCTGTTGTAGCGACATAACTGCTCCTCGACTTCGGTCAGCCTGATACACCGCAAGCGCAGAGGCCGGCAGGGCTTCGAGTGGTTCTCCGGCAAGAAGCACCCCTGGGTGAGCTCCAAGCAGGCGCACATAGAGCCGGTTATTGCGATAGGTATTGTTTAAGGCTCGGATTAGTTGACTAAGGTTTCTGGGTCGGGTCGCACCTATTGTGCGTTGCTGCTCAATCTGGGCCAGGTCCACGCCACTTGCTACAAGAAGGGATGCCGTGGCTGGTGCGTTGGGAGGAATTCGAAGCGGCAGGCTATGGGTTTCTTCTACACCGCGGTGAGTCCGAGTAACAATCTTCAGGGTCGTGTCTAGGGCTGGGCGTATACGAACGGTATCAAGCCAGACCCGTTCAATGGTCGCAGTGCTGGTTTCCTCGGAGGACACAATCTCAAGGCTAAGACTGTTGAGGGAGATTGGCCCAAACGTGTTTTGAACAAGGAAAGTGATTGGTGTCAATACAGACGTCGCGGCTGCGAGCGATGGTGCGATTCCTGAAAACACATCATTAAACGTGAGCGGCGCATGATTTTGAAAAGTCGCGGTGCCGGACACGATAAACGTAGCAGCCCCGGCATCACGCTCGTAGGCTCGTAGTGTGTTAAGAACGGTAACGAAGGTCAAAAGTGGTGTCAGGACCTGATCGTCAACAATGTTAAAGTGAAGGTTTTGGGTCGGCCGGCTGCTATCAATCGGCCTAAGAGTAATTTCGATCGGTATTCGTCGAGGCGTTGCGCCGAGTGTTCCTGCAATGCCAGTTAGGCGGTCTTGTTGGAACGTACCTATTGCCTCGCCAACGGACGCAATTTTGCTCGATGACATTAGGCTGGGTAAAAGGGTGTGAACGTGCGCGCGGTTCATTAAGAATTCTACGGGGCCAAGATTCTGGAACTGATGACCGAACGCGTATACACGGTCTTTGTCTATCATTGTTACCGTGCCGGTGCCGGCTAATGACAGGTCACCATCGATCAGAGTGACACTAACAGCGTCGCCCGGCCGTAGCGGAGTACTTGCCAAAGAGGTGTTCGCATCTTGTGAACCGCCAAGTACTGGTGTCATTCCCGTACCTTCAAGGGCTGAGCTAAGAAGTTCAGTTACATGAACGTCAAAGCCGCTCATATTTAGCGGCGTCCCAATGGGACGGAGCATGGTACCTGCATGCCGAATTGATGAGAGTTGTCCTTGCGCTAGTAATGCGTCTCTAGAATGCAAGGCGTAGCTGGATATTCGATGTAGAGTTCCGCGAAATACTTCCAGCAATCGTTCTGGTGACATCGGCAGGTGAAGAGCCACGGGGTTCATAGGGGCGCGGGGTGCTGGGAACGATACGGCGTCAACCATTTCCTTAATTGGGGTTATCCCGGCAATGGCTTCGGTCGTGAATGAGCCAAGCGCGTAGGAGACTGCGCCAATCAGCTGCCCCTCTATATAGACGGGGCTTCCGCTCATTCCCTGAATAACGCCAGTATCACTTAGCGGTCCACCTGAAAGGCGCGCTAGGATTAAGTTACGCTTTGGTCCATTGATGTTATGCAGAATGCCTAGGATTTGGGCCTCGAATTCCTCTGGCTCGGTGCCTTCAAAGACCGTCATTCCAACGCCGGTCATGCCAGGGCGTATCTCTTCTAGGGCCATAACCGTCTGGCCGGAGGCACCTGAGACGGAGGCAGAGGAAATGAGCAGGATTAGACTGCTGACGATAAAAGTTTTCATAGTAAGAATGGAGGCTTCAGAATTCTGCCAACGACCACTTATAGCCAAGGAAATGATTGACAGTCAAGGAGAAAAGATTAGCTTTTGGAACATAAGAGGCGGTTTCCTCGAACAAATTGACAGCCTATAATCCCTTTTATATCATTGATTTAGCTCGTTTACTGTAATCGATTTCAAAAGGGGAGTTCGGCTTCTCTGGTGTTCAATGTTAGACTGAGGTTTCCAAATATGTCTGACAAAAAGATTGGTTCTGTCTCCGCGCTTAGCTGGTTCTGGTTTATCTATTTTAGCAGCCTGTCTGAGGAGGCGGCCGTGTAAGGCTAATTGCCACACAGTTACTAATTTAGGAGAACCCCTAAGCCTCTTCAGCCCTGTTGGTTGAAGGGGTTTTTTGTTGATATTTAGGTTTTGGATCCAAATTCATATGGCTCAATCCAAAGTATGCGTGACCGTGAGGGCAACCACGACCGATCAGCTGAGACGGCGCCGAGATGCCGCAGTTGATGCAGACCTTGTTGAGTTACGAGTTGATGGGGTCGAAGACTTGGATGTCTCAGGTGCCCTGAAGGGGCGTTCGAAGCCGGCCATTGTGACTTGTCGAACGGCACAGGACGGAGGGAGTTTTGATGGCGGGGAGGAGGCTCGACGGCGAATCATCGCTGAAGCTCTCAAATGTGGAGCCGAATATGTTGATATTGAATGGAATGGATCGCCAGACCCAAGGATTACCAAACATAGGCCCCGAATTGTTCTGTCAAGTCACGATTTCTCGGGACGACCGAGTGATCTCGCTGATCGCTATTTTGCGATGCGGGCAACAGGGGTCGCTGTCGTCAAACTTGCCGTGAAAGCTGAATCATTAATGGATCTTGTACCGCTGGCTGATTTGGGATGCCGCGCGAGGCGTGACGGTGAGCAAGCCGTCATAATCGGAATGGGAGGAGCTGGGGTAGCTTCGCGTATTTTGGCTGATCGTTTCGGCGCATGCTGGAGTTATGCAGGTGATGCCGCTCCAGGGCAAGTTGACCCGGACCGGTTGATTCGGGAATTTAGGTTTCGCGAGTTGTCGGATTCGACCGAAGTGTATGGAGTTTTAGGTAAACCGGTCATGCACTCCCTTTCACCGGTAATGCACAACGCTGGATTTAGGGCCATCTCAAAGGATGCAGTCTATCTTCCTTTAGAAGCTGCCGATGTTGATGATTTTTTTGGTTTTGCCGATGCCTTCAGAATTTCTGGCGCAAGCGTTACCGCTCCCTTCAAGGAAGAAGTGCATCGTCGCGTGAGAGAAAGCGATCCGATAGGTAAACGTATCGGCGCGGTTAACACCTTGCAAAGGGTGCAAAACAACTGGAGGTCCATGAATTGTGATGTGGATGGGTTTCTTGAGCCACTCTTATCTCGCTTCACGATTGATGGATGGCGGGCCACGGTCGTCGGTGCGGGAGGAGCAGCAAAGGCGGCAAGCGTAGGACTGGTTGAGTCTGGGGTCCTAACGAAGATTTGCGCTCGGCGACAGGAACAGGCCGAGGAGGCTGCGAGGTTAAGTGGAGCAACGGTAGGCTGTTTTCCCGTCGAACCAAATTCCTGGGACCTTCTTGTGAATGCAACACCTGTTGGCATGACTCCTCAAGTTAACGAGTCGCCTTTACCGGCTTCCTCGCTGGATGGTCGGTTGGTTTATGACCTTGTGTATAACCCCAGTCGCACATTGCTCCTAAAGGAAGCTACGAAACGGGGCTGTAGCACACTTGGGGGGTTAGAGATGCTCGTCGCGCAGGCAAAACGGCAATTCGAGTGGTGGACAGGAGTCCAGGCGCCGAATTTAGTCTTTGAGACCGCTGTAAAAAATGGCTTAACCTCGATCGCGGAGTGAATGACATGAAGCAGACCTCATTTGAAGAATTCAGATCGCTGGCTACGAAAGGTAATTTCGTTCCGGTGTACAAGGAACTTTTAGCCGACCTGCTGACGCCAGTTTCCGCCTTCCTAAAGATCGCGGAGCATTCGGACTATTCATTTCTTTTGGAGAGCGTAGAGGGTGGTGAACAGGTTGGACGCTATTCGTTTCTTGGCAAGGATCCGTTTTTGGTGCTCCGAGGTCGCGCCGGTGGTTCCACTGTTGAAAAGGCTGGAGTTATTAGTGAGTCCGACCAGCCGTTCATTGAAGCCTTAAGAGCGGTGATGAAGGAGTATCACTCGCCTGTCGTCGACGACCTTCCCCGTTTCACTGGTGGAGCGGTTGGCTATCTTGGCTACGATTCAGCGCGCTGGTTTGAGCCGAAGCTTGCTAGTTCATGGTCGGATGGACCAGGGTCTGACAGGGGATCAGAAGATGATGCAGTGTTCATGCTTTTCGATACGGTGCTGGCTTTCGATCATGTAAAACATCGGATTTTGATTATCTCGAATGCACGGGTTGCAAGTGAGGAGCCGTTGGAATCGTTGTATCAATTTGCCTGTGCGAAGATTCGATTCCTTGAGGTGGAGTTAGAGCGCACCCTTTCGCGTCCTCAATCACAGAGCGTAAAACCAAATATCGTCACTTCAAATATCTCTAAGAAAGGTTTTGAGGATGCGGTCTTGCGTGCCAAGGCATACATATCAGACGGAGACATTTTTCAGGTCGTCCTGTCTCAGCGATTTGAAACCGAGCTAGATGTGGATGCTTTTTCGGTTTATCGATCACTTCGCCATGTTAACCCGTCACCCTATATGTATTTCATTCGTTTGGGAGACACGGCAATTGCTGGTTCCTCCCCAGAGATGCTTGTTCGAGTCGAGGGTGACAGGGTGGAGACTCATCCAATCGCTGGGACGCGGCCTCGTGGTGGGAGTGAAGAGGAGGATGAACGCCTTGCCTACGAGCTAAAACACGATGAAAAGGAGAGAGCCGAGCACGTCATGCTTGTCGACTTGGGACGCAATGACATCGGAAAGGTTTGCGAGTACGGCACGGTATTGGTTTCGCAGTTCATGGAAGTAGAACGCTACTCCCATGTAATGCATCTTTGCTCCAAAGTAGAGGGGAAGCTGGCTGAGGAGGTCGATAGCCTCGATGCACTGGTTGCTTGCTTTCCTGCGGGCACTGTTTCTGGTGCACCAAAAATTCGCGCGATGGAGGTCATCGCACAGTTGGAGCCAACTCGGCGGGGTATTTACGCCGGGGCAATAGGCTACCTTGATTTTGCGGGCAATTTGGATTGTTGCATCGGAATACGAACCGTCACGATTCATGGGAATTCCGCTGTGGTGCAAGCGGGGGCAGGCATCGTTGCCGATTCTGAGCCCTCCTTGGAATATGAAGAAACCCAAGCGAAAGCTCGCGCAATGCTACGGGCCATTGAAATGGCGAAAGGTGCGGAGTAGGTATGGTCTTGGTTCTGGACAACTATGATTCGTTTACCTACAACCTCGTGCAGTACTTGGGCGAACTAGGCGCACGGCCCGTGGTGCGAAGGAATGATGAACTGACAGTGGAACAGGTGGAAGCTATGAAGCCAAGCCGCATTGTCATTTCTCCAGGACCGGGGAGGCCCGAGCAGGCGGGGATTTCGGTTGAGCTCATTAGGCGTCTTTCCCCTCAGATACCGGTGCTGGGTGTGTGCCTTGGTCATCAAGCGATTGGGGTAGCCTTTGGCGCTCGGGTGACACAGAGCCCGAGGATTAGGCACGGTAAATGTTCGAGCATCGGTCACGACGGTCAAGGGGTCTTCAAGGGACTTGGTGAAGCTTTTGTAGCAACCCGCTATCACTCCTTGATGGTGAAGAGAGATGGCCTTCCGGAGGAGTTAAAGGTTGGTGCGTGGGCAACAGACGACAATGCCATCATGGGCTTCAGGCATGAGCGCTTGCCAGCCCATGGAGTACAGTTTCACCCTGAGTCGATTTTGACCGAAGTAGGTAGTCGTCTATTACAGACTTTCTTGGAGATGTAATGTTCTCAAGTCTATTGAATAAGCTCTTGAAGCATCATGACTTGTCGGAGGAAGAAGCAGCTGAAGCAATGGCAGAGATTATGGCTGGGAATGCTGCGGCCGCACAAATTGGTGCGCTATTGATTGGTCTTGCGATGAAAGGAGAACGACCGAATGAGATAGTTGGTTTGGCTCGAACGATGCGTGCGAATGCAGTTCAGCTGACTAAACCACGGTCTAACGTGTTCGACACCTGTGGAACCGGAGGAGATCAATCAAATACCTTTAACGTGTCATCGGTTGCGGCACTTGTTCTCGCTGGCTGCGAGGTAACCGTAGCTAAGCACGGCAACCGCTCGGTTTCTAGTCGATGTGGCAGTGCGGACTTATTTGAAGCCTTAGGGGTGAACGTGGCCGCATCACCCTTGCAAGTTGAGCGCTGTCTAGATGGCGCAGGGATCGCTTTTTTCTTCGCTCCGACGTTCCATCCGTCTATGAAACACGCAGGTCCGACACGAAAGGATCTCGGAGTCCGCACAGCATTTAATTTATTGGGCCCTCTTACGAATCCAGCTGGTGCGACTCGTCAGTTAGTTGGAGTTCCTCGGCCAGAGCATACCGAACTTGTTGCGAGGGCGTTTGCATTACTTGGTTCTGATCACGCCTGGGTGGTGCACGGGGCTGATGGTCTGGATGAAATTTCCACTACCGGTTATACGAAGGTCTCTGAATGTCGCAATGGCGTGGTTAATACATTTTATGTGCATCCGGCAGAGCATGGTATTTCACGTGCGGATATGGTCGAGTTAAAAGGGGGGAGTGCTGATGATAATGCTGCGATTGCTCTTTCAGTGCTAAAGGGTGCGAAGGGGGCGCCGCGTGATGTCGTCGTGCTAAATGCCGGAGCGGCACTTCTTGTTGCTGGGCGGGTCAAGAACCTTCGAGATGGGGTCACGAGGGCAAGTGAATCTCTTGACTCAGGTCAGGCAAGTCGAAAACTGGAAATGATGGTTGAGCTCTCCCATCAATCTGTCGAGGGGTAGTTCGGATGATTAGCCAGGGTGATCGGTTCAGAGAAGGTGTGAAACCTACGGCGGATCTTTTGGACGCCATCGTTGCGGCCACGCGTGTGGCGATCTCGGAACGGCGATTAAGGATACCGGAGCGAATATTGGAAGAGGAGGCTTTGAATCGGACACCAAACGGGATCGGGTTTCAGGTTGCAATATCAAAACCAGGTGAACTTAATGTGATTGCGGAATGCAAAGGTCGATCCCCCTTAAAAGGAGTGCTTCGTAAAGACTACGATGCTCCCAGTTTAGCTAAAGACTATGAGCGAGGCGGCGCATCGGCCATTTCCGTGTTAACCGAACCAACCTTTTTTGATGGATGCTTGGATCATCTTCGCTTAATCCGAGAGGCCGTGACATTGCCGCTTCTCCGTAAAGATTTCGTGGTTACTGATTATCAGCTATTGGAGGCGCACGCGGCCGGAGCTGACGCGGTGTTGCTGATAGTAGCAGCGTTAGATCCCAAAATTCTCGGACAGTTAATTTCAAGGGCTAATGACGCATCTTTGGCTGTGATTGTTGAAGTGCATGACGAAGAGGAATTAAGGATAGCAGTCGACGTTGGTGCACGGATTATCGGTGTCAATAATAGGGACTTAAGGACGCTTGAAGTGGTCGTGGAAACGAGCGAGCGGTTGGTCGGAAGGATGCCAAAGGACGTGATTGCGATAGCCGAGAGTGGGCTAAAGACACGCCAGGAGCTTCTGACGCTGAAAGCCAAGGGATTTCACGGTTTCCTAATTGGGGAGACGCTCGCTCTGTCCCCGAATCCAGGAAAAACATTGGAGACGATGCGTGCCCAGTGAGACTGGTCCTGTCCGAGTAAAGGTGTGCGGTATCACCAATGTCAATGATGGTGTTCGCGCGGCAAGGCTTGGTGCTTCGGCCCTAGGGTTTATCTTTTGGCCGCACAGTCCTAGATACGTCTCTCCTGAGCGTGCGGCATCAGTGGTTGAAGCGACAGGGCCGATGACCTCTGCCG
>PBHT01000044.1 GCA_002720285.1 Acidobacteriota bacterium
CCGATTAGCTCAGAGCGGCGAGGAGTGTCTATACCGTAGTAGCAGGGCGAAATCGTGGGGGGACAACTAATGCGCATGTGAACTTCTCGCGCTCCCGCCGCACGAACCATCCCAACAATCTTTCGGGCAGTCGTTCCCCGGACAATTGAATCATCGACAAGGACGACCCGTTGATCCGCAAGGATGCTCTTCACTGGATTTAGTTTTACCTTAACCTTGAAATCGCGGATTGCTTGTTGTGGGTGAATGAAGGTTCGACCAACATAATGGTTCCGAATCAAGCCCATCTTGAGAGGTATACCGGACTCCTCCGCAAACCCCAACGCAGCGCAGACGCCCGAGTCAGGGATTGGGACAATCACGTCGGCGTCAACACCAACCTCCCGAGCTAGCCGACGCCCGAGGTCCGTCCTCACCTGATTAACACTTTGGCCAAACACGTCGCTGTCTGGCCGTGCGAAGTACACGTGTTCGAAAATGCAGTGCGCGGACTGGGCATCAGCAAAGGGTTTATACGATTGAGCACCATTCGAGTCGACCACTATTACCTCACCAGGCTCAACATCCCGCACATAAGTGGCGCCGATGAGATCCAGCGCACATGTCTCTGAGCAGACTATCGTTGCACCGTCGAGCTGGCCAATGGCAAGCGGGCGGAAGCCGTGAGGGTCTCGTACCGCAATCATCTTATCTTTCGTCAGCATCACAATGGAGAACGCGCCACGCACCTGAGAAATTGACTCAATGATCGCATCCTCAGCAGTCGGAGCTTGCGAGCGCGCATACAAATGCAGAACGACTTCCGTGTCGCTGTCCGTCTGAAAAATGGAGCCCCGGTGCACGAGGTCGTCTCGGAGCTCTTTCGCGTTAACGAGGTTCCCGTTATGGCACAGTGAAATTTCGCCATGCGCACAGTCAATGAGAAGCGGCTGGGCATTGATTAGCCGGCTATCGCCAGCCGTGGAATACCGCACGTGCCCGATTGCTGATGTTCCCTTAAGTGAAAGCAACGTGGACTCGTCGAATGCTTCAGACACATAACCCATCGACCGCGATAGGAACAGACGGGAACCATCGGCGGACGCAATCCCAGCACTTTCCTGACCACGATGCTGTAAAGCGTAGAGGCCGAGATACGTTAGGTTTGCAGCTTCGGGACTCCCGAAGATGCCGAAGACGCCACACTCGTCCCTAAACCCGTCGCGGGCATTCATAAGGCTCATGTCGGTTGGAAACATCGCAATCTAATCCAAGTAACTGATTGAAAATAGTTAAGCCGCTCGATTAACGAAAAATCGTTCCATGCCTTGCCGCCACGCAGCTTCAGCGTCAGCAACCGGTAAGTCAAGCACCTGTCGACCGGCGAGCGAGATGGTGATCCGGTCACCTCCGGTCTGTCCCTGTGCTGCAATCGGGACACCTGCAATCTCAACTTTCTTACGGACGATCCCAAAGTCACTTTCGGCGATCGACACGAGCACCCTTGATGGTGCCTCGCCGAACAAGATTGACGCTTCCGCAACATCAGTGCGTCCCCCACTGGCGTCATCAGGCATCATTAGGTCGGCCCCTACACCGCCAGAATCGAAGCAACACTCGGCGAGCGCCACAGCAAGACCCCCATCCGAGCAATCGTGCGCTGACTGAATAAGACCGGCTGAGGCGAGCTCAACCAGAAGTTGCTGAAGCCTACGCTCGGAGTCTAACGACAGGGCAGCCAGTGAACCCGCAACTTGTCCACAGACCGTCTTGAGATACTCGCTCCCGCCTAATACCCCGGGACCACCTCCTAACAACAGGATCGCCGACTGGGATGACGGAAACACTCGACTGAGAACCCTGGAAGCATTCTCGATCACCCCAACAACCCCGAGCACCGGCGTAGGATAGATTGCTTGTCCATCGGTCTCATTGTAGAAGCTTACGTTGCCACCAGTAATCGGCACCTCCAGGGCTCGACAGGCTTCGCCAATCCCCTCCACAGCGCGCGCAAACTGCCACATGATTTCAGGGCGTTCTGGATTCCCAAAGTTCAGGCAGTTGGTGGCTGCAATCGGCAAAGCACCCGCACAGGCAACGTTCCGGGCCGCCTCCGCGACGGCCAGCATTGCCCCAAGATGTGGGTCAAGATAGCAGTGTCGTCCGTTGCCATCGACCGAGATCGCCAAGGCTCGGTCCGTACCTTTCAGCCTAACAACACCGGCGCCCATGCCCGCAGGTGCAATCGTATTAGTGCGAACCATGTGATCGTACTGGCGGTAAACCCAATGCTTGCTAGTCACGGCCAGCGAACCCAGAAGTTTCAGTAGCGCTGACTCTGCTGCCGGCAACACCGGCAACGCTTCGAGATCCAAGCGACGCACCTGTTCTAGATACCCCGGGATCTCAGTTGGGCGATTGTAGAGAGGTGCCTCATCGGCGAGCTCACCGTTCGGAATCTCGGCAACTACTGAGTCTCCCTCACGCACACGCAACTGGCCGTCATCTGTCACCACGCCAATCGACACGGCATGCAGGTCCCACTTTTTAAAGATGCGCTCTACCTCGGCTTCCCGCCCGCGGCGGACGACCATAAGCATTCGCTCCTGTGACTCCGACAGCATGATTTCGTATGGTGTCATCCCGGATTCACGCTGCGGAACTCGGGTTACATCAATGTCAATACCGACGCCACCACGTGAACCCATTTCCGAAGTCGAACAGGTCAGACCGGCAGCACCCATGTCCTGAATCCCCACGAGCGCGTTGGTTTGCATCAGCTCAAGGCATGCCTCGAGCAAAAGTTTTTCCATAAACGGATCACCCACCTGCACCGCGGGCCGCTTCTCCGCTGACTGCTCATCAAACTCCGCCGAGGCCATCGTTGCGCCGTGAATTCCATCACGTCCGGTTTTGGCACCGACGTAATACACCGGATTACCTACACCAGATGCTTCTCCCATGACGAGCTTATCGGCCTGAGCAAGGCCGAGACAGAAGACATTGACCAACGGATTGCCCTTATAGGTATCTTCGAACAAGATTTCGCCGCCCACCGTCGGAATGCCGATACTGTTACCGTATCCCCCAATGCCAGCGACCACTCCCTCCAAGATGCCACGAGTTTTCACGTCATTAAGCGACCCGAAGCGCAGCGAATTGAGCAGTGCGATCGGGCGCGCTCCCATAGTGAAAATATCTCTGATGATGCCACCGACACCGGTTGCCGCCCCCTGATAGGGCTCAATGAACGACGGGTGGTTATGAGATTCGATTTTAAAAACGGCAACAAGCCCGTCACCAACGTCCACGGCGCCTGCGTTCTCGCCTGGACCCTGCACTACACGCGCTCCAGTCGTCGGCAGTGTCCGCAGGTGGATCCGTGAACTCTTATAGCTACAGTGCTCCGACCACATCACTGAAAAGATGCCGATCTCTGTGGGTGAGGGTTCTCGACCAAGGATCTCGAGAATCTTCTGGTACTCCTCACGACTCAAGCCGTGGTGGTCAAGAGTCTTGGAATTAATCGTAACCATGGCCGGTTCGCCTAATCACATTGTTTTATCCGGGTAGCACCATTCCATCACTCTTTAGTTGCGCAATAGCAGATTCGAAGACTACCAAACCGTCAGCGCTCCCCATCGCCGACTCGCAGGCACGCTCCGGATGCGGCATCAATGCCACGACATTTCGCTGTTTGTTACAGAGTCCTGCAATGCCACGCGCCGAACCATTAGGATTTGCCGAATCGACAACCGCCCCTTCGACATCGCAGTAACGGAAAACCACCTGACGATTAGCTTCGAGCAAGTCGAGCTCATCTGGCGGTGCAAAGTAATTGCCTTCGCCATGCGCGATTGGGATGCGCAACACTTGACCCAGAGTCGCAGTGCAGGTGAACGACGTATCGAGTTCCTCAACACGGACGTAAACTTGCTCACATTGAAACTTAACACTGCGGTTATATAGCATTCCGCCAGGTAGCAAACCGGTCTCGAGCAGTATTTGGAATCCATTACAGATTCCGAGCACGGGGCCGCCAGCCTCCGCGAACGCCAGTACCGATGCCATGACCGGAGAAAATCTGGCAATCGAACCTGTCCGGAGATAATCACCGTAGGAAAAACCGCCAGGCAAGATCACAACATCCGCACCCTGAAGACCAAGTTCCTTGTGCCACACGAACTCGGCATCGACACCTAGGACGTGTTTCGCAGCGTAATATGCATCGTGGTCACAATTGGACCCAGGAAAAACGACAATAGCGAATTTCATGATGGTGACTCGTAAGTCCCTACTTCGACACTCCTATCGTCTCGTCTTCTACGTCGATTCTGTAGCTTTCAATGACCGGGTTTGCGAGTAACCTATCAGCTACTTCGTTGGCCAGCGCACGAGCGTCGTCAACTGTTTTAACGTCGAGTTCAAGTTCGAAATACTTTCCTTGTCGAACGTTCCGCACACGGTCGTAATCCATAGTATGGAGAGCGTCAGCAATCGTCTGACCCTGCGGGTCGAACACTGATTCTTTGAGTGTCACGAACACGCGCGCCTTCACGGCTCCGCTCCCTGATTAGTGTTCGTCCCAAAGACTCTCTCAAAAATCTTATCCACATGCCTCAACTGCACATTTAAATCGAACATTCGCTCAAGCGCTTCTTCGGGCATAACGGCCGTAACCTCAGCATCGGCCATAAGTAGAGTCCTGAAATCCATCGCTTCGTCGAAAGATCGCATCGCATTTCGTTGTACCCACTCATATGCTTGTTCGCGTGATACGCCCCGCTGCGTGAGTTCCAACAATACGCTCCCTGAAAAAACGACGCCTCGCGAACGCTCAAGGTTCTCGCGCATCCGCTCCGGATGCACAACGAGCCCACTGACAATCCGCGTAAAACGGCGCAACATGTGATCGAGGGTGATAAAACTATCTGGCACGATTACCCGCTCGACCGACGAGTGGGAAATGTCGCGCTCATGCCACAGCGCCACATTCTCTAGCGCTGCCATAGCGTTTGCTCGAAGTAAACGCGCTAGGCCGGTCAACTGTTCGCAGCCAATTGGGTTTCGTTTGTGGGGCATCGCCGATGAACCTTTTTGTCCCTTTCCAAACGGTTCTTCGACTTCACCAATCTCGGTCTTCTGCAAGCCACGGATCTCAAGCGCAAACTTCTCAATCGAAGCAGCCGTGATCGCCAAAGTGACTAGTAATTCAGCATGCCGGTCTCGCTGTAATACCTGCGACGACACCGGCGACGGGGAAAGACCGAGCCGTTCGCACACACTAGTTTCGATAGCCGGATCGAGATGCGCGTAGGTGCCGACCGCACCTGAAACTTTACCAACTCTAATTACCTCACGAGCCCGGTTTAGCCGCAATTGATTGCGAGTCAACTCGGCATGCCAGAGCGCCAGTTTTAAACCGAAAGTCATCGGCTCGGCATGCACACCGTGAGTCCGCCCGATCATCGGAGTCATGCGGTGTTCCTCCGCACGGGTCCGAATAACTTCTAAGAGTTTATTCAGGTCCAAAAGAATCAGATCACAGGCCTCCACCATCTGGAGGGCAAGCGCGGTATCGAGCACATCCGAGGAGGTCAAGCCAAAGTGCAGCCATCGTGCCGAGTCGCCAACACGCTCGGCTACGGCAGTGGTGAAGGCAATAACATCGTGCTGGGTCGTAGCCTCAATTTCCTCAACACGCGCTATGTCCACAGCACCGCGTTCACGGATGTCACGCGCGGCCTCAGCGGGAATCATCCCAACCTCAGCCATCGCTTCAGCCGCGGCCGTCTCAACAAGTAACCAGGTCTCATAGCGGTGCTGGTCAGTCCAAATGCGGCCCATTTCAGGGTTGGTATAGCGAGGAATCATTTACAGTTCTCTAATATCAGGCATTAGGCAAACGGTAGAACGGTCTGAGTCAGACCTGATTGCGTTGGCGCCAACCGCGCAGAGTAACGAGACAGACTAGCTAGGTCAATCGTAGGCGTTGGTCGATCCTGGTCCGCGACCACCACCCGAACATCCTCGCGCCCGACCGCGCAAAGTGCATCCAAGCAGCTCATCTTGGCGATTTCCGGCACGTTGTTGACCCGACTTAGGTGAGCCAAGACGATGCAGCTTACATCAGCACTCAAATGGTCGCGGACGAAGGCAGCTACATCTTCGTTCGACAGATGTCCATCATCCCCAGCAATGCGTGACCGAACACTTGCCGCGTATGGACTTACGCGGAGCAACTCTACCGCATGATTCGATTCCATCACTAGCACGCGGCACGTCGCAAAGCGGGAAATCAAATCCTCGGTAATCTTCCCGACATCAGTCGCAAATCCAATCGCGCCGTCTGGAGTGTTAATCCGGAACCCGAGCGTATCGTCAGCATCGTGACAGACACCAAACGGGACAAATTGCATCGCGCCGAAAGCCACCGTCCGGTCAGGGAGCAAGAATTCCCAATTCGCGACCTTCTGGGCGCCCTCACCCCAGGCAGTACGAGTCGCTTCTGTGACATAAATTGGAATTCCATGCTTTCGCGAGAGCATTCCCGCGCTCCGCACGTGGTCAACATGGGCATGAGTAATGAGCACGGCACGGAGAGTGTCAGCAGCAAGGCCCAGACTTTCTAGCCGCTGCTGTATAGCACGGTAACTCAATCCAGCGTCGATCAACACTCTGTCGTTGTCGCTGGTCACAAGGGTGGCGTTCCCACTACTACCACTTCCGAGGACCGTTAGTTCAACAGAGATAGTCTTACCCTCCCCATGATGGCCGGCGTTTATTCGACGACGGTTTCGACACCGACACCCAAACGCTCAGCCGACAGATCAAGTCCGGTCGACGGACCTAGTACCGTTACGGCCCGAGGACTATCCACCAACAAGTCGTGACTTATGCGCTGTAAGTCCCCTATCGTCACGCGGTCAATGCTCTCAAGGGTCTCGTCCAAACCGACCTGCTTTCCGAGATAAAGCTCTTGGCCTGCTAGGTGCGACATTCTGGACGAAGTACTCTCCAGGGAGAGCATCAAACTCCCCTTTAAGTGGTCTTTGGCCCGCTGCAACTCAGCAGCCGGCACCGCTGTGTCAGCTAAAGCGCGCATCTCATCAACAACCAAGTCAAGAACTTGGGCGACCGAGTTCGTCGCACAACCCGCATAAACAACAAGTGCACCTGTATCGCGATATACGTTGAGGCCGCTAGACACAGCATAGGCTAGTCCACGCTCTTCACGGATATGCTGAAACAATCGGGAACTCATCGAACCACCTAAAATGGTATTCATCAGATAGCTGGTATAGCGATCTGGATGGTCCTGGGGGTAAGCAGCAGTGCCAACGCAAATGTGGCTCTGCTCAAGGTCCTTATTGCGCAGGTGTATCTGCGACATCGTGACGGGTTGAACCCACGGCACTGGAGCCCCAGTTGCCGGCAAATCGCCAAACGCGGCTTCAACAAGGCTGCGTAACTGAGGATGCTCAAGATTACCGGCGGCAGAAACAACCACGTTCGGCGCTACGTAGGCCTGTTTGAAAAACTCTCGGAGCTCATCACTTGTGAACGTAGATACAACATTAGGGGCACCGAGAATCGGCCGACCCAGAGCATGGTCTTCCCAAAACTCCTGCATGAACAACTCATGAATGAGGTCATCCGGCGTATCCTCAACCATCTTGATCTCTTCGAGCACCACCTTCTTCTCCCTTTCGACGTCTTTTTCACGAAAGCTAGGATGAAGAATGAGGTCCGACAGGATGTCGAAAGCGGCCGGCAGGTGTGTGTCGAGTACCTTTACGTAGTAGCCCGCGTATTCTTTCGCAGTGAAAGCATCGACTTGACCACCTATCGAATCAATGGCTTGCGCAATTTCTTGGGCCGACCGCGATGCGGACCCCTTGAACAGCATGTGTTCGATGAAGTGCGATATTCCTGACTGGCCAGGGTCTTCATGGCGGGAACCACGGGCAATCCAAACACCAAGACTAATCGAGCGAACATGCGGCATCGCCTCGGTGATCAGGCGCAGACCGTTGTCGAACACCTCGCGAACGATCATTGGCGCAAGAAGAAATTCAAGTCGTCTTGCAAGTTTAGTGCAACCTCGCAAGTCACTGATAAAAAAGGGCTTACCTCATAAACCGTGAAGCCTGATCATATCACGCGTGGCTCGCCTCATCAACTATGAACCCGTAAATATTCGTAACTTTTCGCACTATTCAGCCCAGAGTAAACCGGTGGCGGCATGGTACGATGGGGGTTCGGCCTCGACAAGGTGGACAGACGTGACTGGTTCGACCTGCGACCTAGCAGAACTTGATCTCAAGGAACTTGAAGGCGCATTGGCTCCGTTGGGTATCGAGCCATATCGGGCTAAACAGATCTATTCCTGGGTACATGGGCGCGCGGTGAACGAGTGGGCACACATGACCGACCTGCCCAAGAAATACCGTAAGTCCTTAGCTGAAGCTTTCACAATTTCAACACCTCGAGTTGTCCAACGCGCGCTATCCGAGGACGGCACGATGAAGTTCCTTCTCGAACTAACTGATTGCCGGCGCATCGAGGCCGTCTACATTCCAGATTCGCCAGCTCACACATTCTGCATTTCAACTCAGGTGGGTTGTGCAATGCAGTGTACGTTTTGCCTGACCGCTAAAATGGGCCTCCAGCGGCATTTAACCGCCGGAGAGATCGCCGCGCAAGTCCGCTTATTGAGGTCGGAACTGAAGCTATTAGAACAACCAGTCAACGTCGTACTGATGGGAATGGGTGAACCACTGCACAACTACGAGGCAACGATGCACGCCCTTCGGATAATGACTTCTGCCCATGGAGCAGCCTTGTCTCCCCGGCGCATCACCCTATCGACCGTCGGAATCCTACCAGCACTCACCCGTCTGGCCAGCGAACCAATCATGCCGAATTTAGCGATTTCTCTTCACGGAACGACCGAGGAGCAACGCTCATCTCTGTTACCGGTTAACCGGCGATATCCATTGGCAGAGCTTCTGGCCACGTGTCGCGCTTTCCCACTGAAACGGCGAAGCCGAATCACATTCGAATACGTGTTGATCCGAAACTTCAACGACTCACCCGCTGACGCACGCCGGTTAGCGAGATTACTTACTGGACTTCGCGCCAAGGTCAACGTGATTCCGCTGAACAGCGCTCCGGGGATTCCTTACGAGCGGCCATCCTCAGGACAGATCGACCGATTTGGTAGGCTGTTGGCCGAACAGCGCGTGACGGTTTCTATCCGAAAGGGTCGCGGCCGGGATATTCGTGCGGCCTGTGGACAACTTGTTCTCGAAAGAACCCGCCCGTCACCCAGTCAGCAATTAGCAGGCCTGATGGACACAGGAGTGCACTCAACTCCAACGGCCGAGTTGTAAATTGGGCCGACAATCTCGCCCATCATTTGACCGCCAGTCGCCGAATTGATCCTGACGTTGACCATGCTATTGCGTGTGGCCGGTTCGCGAAGTTGAACCTTCAGGTAATTGTCCGTCAGCGCCAATCCGCCGCCCTCGAGTATAAGCGCCGGACGCACCGTGCCAATCGCAGAGCGTCGAAAGCGACCCTGAAGCTGTGCCGCTACGGCTCTGAGCTCACTTGCGCGACGCCGTACGACGTTGGTGGCGTTCTTTTTCGGCATCCGACTTGCTACCGTCCCAGGACGGTCAGCGTAGGGAAATACATGNACATANGTNAGNGGTGAGTCAGCCAGGTATCGAACTGACTCGTCGTGATCGNNNTCAGTCTCNGTTGGAAAGCCAGCCATTACGTCTGAACCGATAGCTGAATCCGGNAACGCTTCGCGTACGGCNTCGACAACGCGTCGATAGTCATCTTTTGAATATGGTCGGCCCATCGATCGCAGGCAGTTATCGCTCCCGTGCTGAAGGGGCAAATGAAAGTGCGGAGTAAAGCGGCCGCTCCTAGCAACAAGCTCGATCAGTGCCGGCTCGCAATCCATTGGTTCGAGCGAACTAATTCGAAAGCGGCAGTCAGTTCGTTGATCATCAAGTGCTTTCGCAAGTTCCAGTAGCGACGCCGACGGACTTAGATCTCGACCATAGGAACCGAGATGCACACCCGACAAAACGATTTCCTTGAAGCCAGCATCAGTTGCCGATTGGACACGCTCAAGCACTTCTTCAATCGATCGACTTCGCCCGCGCCCGCGCGTGCTGGGAATGATGCAGTAAGTGCAGGTCTCGTCACACCCGGTTTGTACACACAGCATGTGCACCGTCCGACTTGGAGCAGCCGTCTCAAGTGGGACCCCGCACGGCCCATCGCCCGTTCCCCTTGGTAGTAAACGGATGAGAGCTCGCAGATCATCCGTCAGTTGTTCCTTGCGAGCATTTGGCACGACTGCTTCAACTCCCGGTAACGCTGAGATTTCTTCGGCCGCACGTGTGGCATAGCACCCTGTCACAACGATACGCGCGTCAGGGTTACTCCGTCCGACCCGCCGAATCATCTTACGTGCTGACTGATCGGCCGACGCAGTAACAGAACACGTGTTGACCACAACAAGGTCCGCGTCTTCAAAATGCGACGGCCGTCCTCCGACAGCACGGAGGTCTCCATCGAGGCACGTCGAATCGGCCTGATTCACTCGACATCCAAAAGTGATGAGAGCAAATTTCATTACTGAATCCGTCGCGACCTAGCCTTCAACCTTGGCGGCTGCCTTCTCGACTTTAGCGACTAGGGATGCTTTGTACTCTGTCAACTTGTCGACCAATGCGGCATCTCCCGTGGCCAGAATCTGAACTGCAAGAACAGCAGCATTGGTCGCACCGGCTTTTCCTATAGCCATAGTCGCTACCGGAACCCCCGGAGGCATCTGGACTGTGGCTAGTAGCGCATCCATCCCTTTCAGTGCGGTTGAATCGATCGGTACACCAACAACTGGAATAGAGGAATGCGCCGCAATAACCCCGGCTAAATGAGCGGCGGCACCAGCTCCTACAATGAACACGCCAACACCGCCGGCGTGCGCCTCATCAATTAACCGTTTGACCCGGTCAGGCGACCGGTGCGCTGACGCCACGGTCATCGTGTAACCAACGCCGAACTTTGTTAGAACATCCGCCGTGGCCTGCATCACAGACGCATCTGAATCCGATCCCATTAGAATTACAACTTGCCACTTATTCATCTTTCAACTCCCGGGGTTTATTGCTATCAGGATGCCAGCGCCAATGCCTTCCGGCCAATATCTGTCCTAGTGTACATCCCGTCAAATCCGATTAACGTTATCGCGCCATAAGCTCGGTCGATGGCCTCGGAGAAAGTGCTGCCCCGCCCGACGACTGTCAATACGCGGCCGCCCGATGTAACAATGCCTGCCTCAGTCCGTTTGGTGCCGGCATGGAAAATCAAAACGTCCTCACATGCGACAGCTGCCTCAAGCCCGGAGATCGGAAGGCCAGTTCGATAAGAAGCGGGATAGCCGCCAGAGGCAACGACGACCCCGACGTGAGGTTTGGTATCCACTAAGCAATTTTGTCCGGCCAATGAGCCTTGGGCCGCCGCCATGAGAAGCGAAGTTAGACCTTCACTGACCAACGGGAGAACGACCTGTGCTTCGGGATCACCAAATCTGACATTAAACTCGATGACCTTCGGCCCTTCCACAGTCAGCATGAGCCCTACATAGAGCACACCAACGTAGGGTTGCCCCTCAGCCACCATGCCGGAAAGCACTGGTTCAACAATCTCACTTATAACGCGCGCTTGAATCTGGTCAGTCATCTGTGGAGTAGGTGCAAAGGCGCCCATACCGCCTGTGTTAGGCCCTTCATCACCATTGAACACCCGTTTATGGTCTTGAGCTGCTGGAAGCGTGAGTGCTGTTTGCCCATCACATATCGCGAAAAAGGATGCTTCCTCCCCCTTAAGGTGCTCCTCGATTACAACGGTGGCGCCCGCCGCGCCAAAGCGCTGTTCCACTAGAATTTCTTGAACGGCCTGCTCAGCGGTTGTCAAATCAGTCGCAATGATGACTCCTTTACCCGCTGCCAGACCATCGGCCTTAATTACAACGGGATAGTCGAACCGACCCGATCGCACAGCGGCCAGTGCACTGGATATGTCGGTATGAATTTCGTGCGCCGCTGTTGGTATCCGGTGTCTGGCCATGAAGGCCTTAGCGAAGGCTTTGGACGATTCTAGGCGGGCCGCGGCTCGGGTCGGTCCAAATAGGAGACGTCCTCCTGCCGCAAACCGATCAGCAACACCCTTTGCCAAGGGCAACTCGGGACCAATGACCGTGAGGTCCGAATCCTCGTGCTCAGCCAACTGGAAGAGAGCCTCTGGGTCGGCTTGGTCAACCGAAACACATTTCGCGACCGTGGCCATCCCCGGATTACCAGGAGCACAGACCAAGTGCCCCGTTGGCTGCTCGGCAGAAATCTTCCAGGCCAAGGCATGCTCACGGGCACCTCCTCCGATAATCAGGGTCCGCATGAAGCCACTATACTCATGACAAGAATGGTGTTAGTGATAAATATCCAATAGTTTGGATATCATTAGATTCCTTCGTGGAAGCGCTGCGACCTACCAGCCTTTGGGCCTAGAATCAGAGCCCACCTGTGATAGCCTAGCATATTCGGCTAGGGCCATTTAGCCTCATAGGTGTCTATTTGGCTGGTAAGGAGGTGGATTCAGGTTGGCAGAAGTGAAGATCCAGGACGGAGAATCGATTGAAAGTGCGCTCCGTCGCTTCAAACGGAAAGTTCAGCAAGAAGACATAATCAAGGACATCAAGAAGCATTCGTTCTATCTCAAGCCGGGCGACAAACGCCGTGCGAAGCAGGCCCTCGCACGTAAGCGTAGTCGGAAAAAGCTACGCCAAAACTTCGACTGAAGCGGGCGTCAGGCTGGACGACCGGTCGCCGTGCATCATGGCGTACAATCCTCTGCAACCTATTCCCACAGCTTCGGGCGCCGACATTCGTCGCGCGTCAGGCGGTTCGTTCGCTGCTGGCCTCTTCTGGTCCCTCAGGCCTCGCCAGTGGACAAAGAATTTACTGGTTTTCGCAGCCCTCCTATTCGGACAACGGCTTACGGACCCGGACGCAGCCCTGCGTTCGGTAATCACCTTCGTTCTGTTTTGCGGGCTTTCAGGAGCAGTCTATCTCGTCAACGACATAACCGACCGTGAAGCTGACCGTCGACACGCCCATAAGGTTAAACGTCCGATCGCCTCAGGCCGCGTGTCGGTCCGGGGAGCCCTAGTGACCGCTGTAGCACTTGCTACAGGCTCCCTGCTTCTGGCCGCAGCGCTTTCGGGTTCTCTTGCCATTATCGCAGCGACCTACGCCGCGGTTGTGCTGCTGTACACTGCGGTGTTAAAACATGTCGTCATTCTAGACGTGATGACGATCGCTGCGGGTTTCGTCCTGCGGGCGATAGCGGGCGGTGTAGCAATCAGTGTGCCGGTCAGCGCCTGGTTGCTGATCTGCACAAGCCTGCTGGCTCTATTTCTGGCATTGAGTAAACGTCGGCACGAAATTCTGTTGATGGCTGAGCGCGCCGCACAGCATCGCCCGAGTCTGGGCGAATACAGCCCTTACCTCCTAGATCAGATGATCTCGGTGGTGACGGCATCCACCTTGATCGCTTATAGCTTTTACACTATCAGTCCGGAAGTGGAGGCGCGTTTCGGAACACCTTGGCTCGGTCTAACGATTCCGTTTCCTTTGTACGGCATTTTTCGGTATTTGTATCTAGTGCACCAAAAGGCGAGTGGGGGAAGTCCCGCCGAGTTACTCTTAGCCGACCGGCCTTTACTGGTCTGCGTCGCGCTGTGGGTTGGGGCGGTGGTCCTCCTCGTGTATCGCCCCTGGTGACTTTACCCGCCGGCGGCGCTCTGCGTCGTCAGGCTAGAAATTGAGACCTTATGGCTGACTTTGCAATTCGATCGGGGTCCATCGACGTCGAAGAAATCATGCGGCACATCAGGAAGCGAATCCGTGACAAGCGTGGCGTCGACTATACCGAACAGGAGATTCGTGAACTCGCCAACGTTAAGCTGCAAAGGATTCTTGACCCCACCGGGGTGCGCTCGGATTTACTGAAGCATTTCCGGGAGCGACCCAAAACTACCTGGCCAGAAAATACGGAAAACTACTCATTCGAGAATCACACAATTTACGCATCAACCCGGGGACTAGTCGTATTCGTCAGGCGTTTGCTCCGACCAGTCCTGAAGCTTCTCTTTAGCCCCAATCCTCTGATTGACACCTTACACAAGCAAAGCACGATCAACGCCAAGCAGAACGCAATCAACTCTCACATCGAGTCTCGTTTCGGTGCGAAGGACGACCACGACGCGTTGAGCTATGAAATTCTTAACAACCTTGTCGTTGAAATCACGCGCCTCAGCATCGAGGTCAACAATCTAAAGATGCAGGTGCAGTCGGTAAATAGCCGCCTCGATTTTGACGAGCGCCGCGCCCGCGCCCTCGAAGGCCTGGTTAATCCACCGGCTGCAGGCACCCCAATAGAGCGCAAGGCTAAGCCCGATACCGAGGATTCTGGTGACGGCGCGTCGAAGCCGCGCCGACGACGACGGCGACGGCGCGGAGGTCGACGTCGAACCACCCAAGATGGAGAGGTGAATCAGACCGTCGAAGCCGAAACGAAAATCGCGGAAACTGAGAATCAAGAAAAGCCTTCACCGATAGCGGAAACCGCAGTAGGTGAAGAGTCTGCTATAAGCGCCGAGTCTTCAACCGAAGAACCGGAGCGTCCCGAGGCGGCCACCCCACGGACACCTGACGATGGGGCTGCCGACACGCCTGAAAAGTGAAACTGGCCGTTGTCGTTCAGCGTTACGGCTCCGACGTTAACGGAGGCGCCGAGCTTCACGCCCGGTACATCGCCGAGCATCTCGCCAAACATGCTGAAGTGGAGGTATTAACCACGTGCGCAAGGGACTATGTCTCGTGGAGAGATGAGTTCGCTCCTGGTGAAGACCGTGTAGGAAATTTACTGGTCCGCCGGTTCCCCGTCAGGCACCCTAGGGACCCATTAATCTTTGGCCGGTGGTCGCACCGAGTGTTTGAGCATCGGCATTCGGTCGCGCACGAACTAGCATGGCTGGAAAGTGAAGGCCCGACCAGTCCCCGACTAATACGATATCTTCGGAAAAACGCTAGCGACTATGATTTCTTTCTGTTTTTTAGCTACCGCTACGCTCATGCCTACCACGGATGCCGCGCAGTTGCTCCTCGTGCGGTCCTAGTGCCAACAGCGGAACGTGATCCCGCAATCGGTTTGTCGATCTTTGGACCAATTTTCCGTGGCGTTCGCGGCATCATGTACAACTCATTCGAAGAACGCGCGATGATTCAAGCGGTCGCAGGAAACTCTAAAGTCCGGCATACCGTGGTCGGTGTCGGCTCAGAAATTCCGAGTGACAGTAACGCCGAACGGTTCCGTCAGAAATTCGATATTCAGCAACCTTTCATCGTCTATATCGGCCGCCTTGACGAAAACAAGGGGTGCCCAGAACTTTTCCAGTTTTTCAGGAATTATGCGTCACGGGTGTCAGAGTCGCTCCAATTAGTACTGATTGGACGCTCGATCCTTCAAATTCCCTCGCATCCGAGAATTCGTCATTTGGGATTCGTGTCGGACCAAGACAAGTTCGATGCCCTAGCAGCTGCGCGCGCGCTCGTAATGCCCTCAAAATTCGAGAGCTTATCAATGGTCGCGCTCGAAGCATGGGCGATGGGCCGACCGGTGCTAGCCAATGGTTCTTGCGACGTCCTCCAAGGACAATGCATCAGAAGCAAAGCCGGACTCTATTACAAGAACTACGAGGAATTCGCTGAAACGCTACATGCACTTGAGACAAATCGGCCGCTTCATGCTGCGTTGAGCGTGAACGGTTCTGAGTACTTTCAGCGACATTACTCCTGGCCGGTCATCGAACGGAAATACCTTGAAGTGCTCAATCACCTCAAACGGGAAGAAGCGCAGCGAATGGAACCACTACCGGGTTGGTTTCACCGACGGCGAAGTAACATTGCACCGACGAGAGAAACTGTCGACGCCTTACCGACCGGGCCGGCTCTGAAATTCAATCGCGGCTCGCGATCTGGCCGACGAGTGTGACTTGTGACACTGAAGACTACACAACGTGCTGATCGTCCGGTGGCCCACCAAGTGCTCGCAACTCTCAGTTACGGCGATGCTATTGGTCACGAAGTGCTGGGCATTCAACGCGTATTGCGCGGAGCTGGCTTTTCTTCGGACATTTTCGTTGAAACGGCCGACCCGAGGCTAAAGTCTCTCACTAGAAATTTTCGTGGTCTGCCAAGCGCCGTGACGGATGACGACCTCCTAATCCACCACTTTTCATTGTCGTCTAAGGCCTCTCGGACCGCCTACGCGCTACCGAGCCGCATGGCACTGATCTACCACAACATAACGCCTCCAGAATATTTCATCGACATCCATCCGCTCTTGGCGCTCAGATGCTGGGAAGGTCGACGTGAACTGGGTGCTTACGTCCCGAGGTGCGACCTGGCTTTAGGCGACTCCGAGTTCAACCGTCAGGAACTTCAGGCACTCGGCTTCAGGAAAACAGATGTTTTGCCGGTGATACCGAACTTCGATCACCTCACTGGGGAGCCGGATTGGAGCTTGGTCTCACAGTTTAACGATGCGTGGACCAACATTCTTTTTGTCGGTCGGGTCATCCCCAACAAGCGGATCGAGGATCTAATCAAATTTTTTCATGCCTATCGGTCCACGCATAATCTCCGATCACGACTCATCATTGTCGGCTCCTACATAGGGTTTGAGGACTATTTGATGAGTCTCTACGACTTAACTTCGAGGCTACGTACGCCCGACGTGCATTTTGTCGGTCAGGCCACGAATGCTGAATTGGCCGCTTTCTACAACGTTGCTGACGTTTTTCTCTGCGCTAGTGAACATGAAGGGTTTTGTGTCCCTCTGGTCGAAGCGTTCCATGAACGTGTGCCGGTAATCGCTTATTCTGCAACGGCTGTGCCAGACACTATGGATGGAGGCGGCGTGCTTTACAACGACAAGGACCCGTCTGTCGTCGCAGATCTGATTGACGCAATTGTGTCAAACCAAGCTCTATGTGAAACGGTTGTCGATGCACAGGACATCGCCCTGGACCGATATTTGAATCATGATTTCTCAGCAACACTGATGCGCTTCGTGAACCAAATCCTCGAAGGGCCCCGCCTTCCACCATGGGAATTAAGAGGGGATTTTTGGCAAAAGTTCGATGCGGATAGGGACGTCTTGAAACATGATCGTTAATCAGTGGGTTCCGGCCGCGCATCAAGGTGACGCGATCGGTGATAGCGCACGGCGGGTCCGCGACATGCTGCGCACCCTCGGTCATGTCGCCGACATCTTCGCCATCACGATCGACGACTCACTCCGGCATGACATCCGGCCGTTCGATGGCGAGGAGGCAACAGGGGGCGACCTCACAATTTTCCACTACGCGCTACCGTCACCGATGACGGAAGCGTTCGCAGCACTTTCAGGACGCCGCGTGCTGCAATATCACAACATCACGCCGGCTCATTTTTTTGCGCCGTATGAGCCAGAATTATTCCGACTCGCCGAGCTGGGCCGGCGCGAACTGGCGACGCTCGCCGGTCGCGTGGACCTAGCCTTGGGTGACTCTGAATACAACCGTCGCGAATTGGATGAGCTCGGGTTCGGCGACACCGGCGTAATGCCGATCGCGGTTGACACCGGGCGATTGTCGCGACTGAAAAGCCGCCCAGCACTTGAGGGTGTGCTTGACGACGGTCTCACAAATATCCTTTTTGTCGGTCGACTGGCACCAAACAAGAAGATTGAAGACCACATCCTCCTAGCCGAACACTATCGGCGTTACGTCGACTCCAATTATCGATTTATCTTTGTCGGTCGGAATGATGCTGCGCCGCGCTATTTCACCATGATTCGCTCGCTCGTATCCGAGTTCAACTCAACCCACGGTGAAATAGCTAGATTCTGGTTTACTGGAAGCGTGCCGGATGATGACCTAGTGACCTTCTATCGTCACGCCGACGCATACGTTTCCCTGAGCGAGCATGAAGGCTTCTGCGTACCGCTTCTTGAAGCCATGGCCGCTGAAGTGCCCGTGATGGCTTACCCAGCAGGAGCCATACCAGAAACGCTGGCAGACGCAGGTGTGCAGTTTGCCCCGAAGAGTTTTGAGTACGCCGCAGAGCTTCTCGGTCTCCTGGTGTACGATGAGGACCTTCGGTCGGCGGTCCTGGCAGGTCAACGCGCTCGCCTAGAGAACTTTGGCGATGCAATGATTCGTCAACACTTGGCGCAACTCGTCGAAAGGTTTTCGTGAGAATAGGTTTTGTTGTTCAGCGCTACGGCACAGAAATCCTTGGGGGTTCCGAATATCACTGTCGACTCATTGCCGAAAAGATGGCTTTGCAGCACGATGTTGAGGTTCTCACCACTTGTGCGCAGGATTACCTCACATGGAAAAACGAGTATCCAGAGGGTGCCGACCGTGTCCGAGGAGTGACAGTTCGCCGCTTCGCCAACGCGCAAACCCGCGACATAAAGTCTTTTGACCAATATTCGGACTGGATTTTCAATAATCCCCACACGCAGGCTGACGAAATGGAGTGGCTGCGACGCCAGGGACCCTGGTGCCCAGCATTACTCGAATATCTTGAGCAGCATGCGCTGAAGTACGAAGTATTGATCTTCTTCACATACCTCTATGCTCCCACTGTACTTGGCATTGCTGTTGCGCCTGGTCGGAGCATACTGGTGCCGACAGCCCACGATGAACCAGCCATTCATCTCGATCTTTACCGAGACGTATTCAGCTTGCCAGCTGGCGTGGCCTACAACACTGATGCTGAGCGCGCGTTCCTGAGATCAAATTTCGACATTCGGACTGTGGCGGAAAACACCGTTGGTTGCGGGGTAGAGTTTCTGCCACACCAACTGGACGATCAACCCAAGCGAGGGGGACGAACTCGTCGGAGGAGTGGCGGCCGGTCACGGACGGCGGACTCGGGTAAGCGCACAGACAACGATAACGGGCGTGGTAGTCACCTTCGTAAACGGGGTGCGGCATTCTTACGACGCCATCGGCTCCACGGTCCAGTAGCACTCTACGGTGGGCGGATCGAACCGGGTAAGGGTTGCGAAGAACTGATCGAGTACTTCAGTGCTTACGCGCAGAGCGGCGGGGATGCGACGTTAACACTAATGGGCATAAAACTGATGCCTTTACCTGAAGAATCGTTTGTGCGCTTCGCTGGCAAGCTGTCTGAACAGGAACGGTTCGACGCGCTGGAGGCGGCGACGGTAGTGATCGTGCCATCCCCGTTAGAGAGTCTATCGCTGTTGGCGCTGGAAGCATTCGCTGTCGGCACGCCGATTCTGGCGAACGGTCGAAGCGAGGTAGTAGTAGACCACTGCCGCCGAAGTAACGCCGGACTTTACTACGGCGACCAGGACGAATTTGTTGAATGTCTCAAGCTCTTGCTGGTCGATGAGCGGTTGCGCTTAGCTATGGGACGTAAAGGTCAGGACTACGTCCAGAACCACTATCGCTGGGACGTAATCCTTGACAAATACGAGCGGTTAATTTCATCGATTCGCGGGCGTAGCTCGAATACCCGCGGCAGCACTCACCGAAGACAACGTTAGGTATTACGCCGGAGGGTTTGGGGTTT
This sequence comes from Acidobacteriota bacterium, assembly GCA_002720285.1. Lineage (GTDB taxonomy): Bacteria > Acidobacteriota > Vicinamibacteria > Vicinamibacterales > UBA823 > UBA11600. The sequence continues at coordinate 19,719 of PBHT01000044.1, forward strand.
CTGGACCTTGACTTCAGAACACAAACCGAAAGCAGAGTTCATTGTTCAATTGTCTCGAGTGGTATCAACTCCTAGGGGCGCCTGGGCGGTTTCCGTGGATTTGGAGTCAGACTTTGCAGGCGCTGGCGATTGCCCCTTTCGCTTGCTGACTCTCCGTCGTTGACCCGATTGGATTCCGTAGCGTTTGATCATTTCGTTTAATGTAGTTGGTTTAATCCGCAACAATTCGGCGGCCCGCTTTTGCACACCACCCGCTTCATGCAGTGCTGACTCAATAAGTTGTCGTTCGGAAGCACCTATCACTTCCTTCAACGAGATACCGTCTGGAGGAACCACGATTCTTGGCATCTGGAACTGCTCAGTGGCACGTACATGATCCGGAATCAGTTCGTTACCGATGCGAGGTCCTGAGGACAGCACGACTGCACGTTCGATTACATTTTCGAGTTCACGAACGTTTCCCGGCCAGTCGTATGCCACGAGAACATCGAGCGCCTCGGGAGTTATCTCAAGGTCTGGACGGTCATTCTCGCCACCGTACTTACTTAGAAAATGCTGCACAAGTAACGGGATGTCTTCCTTTCGCTCCCGCAACGCAGGCAAATGCACAGTGATGACGTGCAGCCGGTAATAAAGATCCTCCCGAAACCGTCCTTCATCAACCATTCGCTTTAAGTCGACGTTTGTTGCGGCGATGATACGAACGTCCACTTTGATGGTCTCAACGCCCCCCAAACGCATAAACTGCCGCTCCTGTATCACGCCAAGCAGCTTGGCCTGGGTTTCGAACGGCATATTCCCTATTTCATCGAAAAAGATACTTCCAGTGTCGGCTAACTCGAAAAGACCTTTTTTGGCCGATAGCGCACCGGTGAACGCACCCTTAACGTGACCAAATAGGTTCGACTCAAGCAAGTCGTGGGGCAGATTTCCCGAATTCACCGTAACGAACGGAAACTCCGTCCTGGCTGAATGGGTGTGGAGCGCGCGCGCGACCAGCTCCTTGCCGGTACCGCTCTCACCTTCAATCA
>PBHT01000045.1 GCA_002720285.1 Acidobacteriota bacterium
AACGCTGCGGGTTATAAGCGAAAATCAAACGCATCGGCACGTTCATAACGGGCATGAGAAAGCGCACCTCCGCCCCGGTCGACGTCTTAAAATCACCATTGTTAAAATTCACTCCAGTTTCCTGGACCTGCCCGGTGTCGTAGAAGAGAACCAAACGCACAGGTTCTGCCAGTGTAATCAGATACTCGGCACTGAGGAGCACACTTTTGGTGCCACCGAGCACGAGTCCAGACTCCTCGTCACGCGGCCCAACGGTGCGAAGGTCAAATCCACGAATACTGTACTCACCGCCAAGATAAATCCGTTCAAAAAGCGGGATGTAGGTCGTGTCGGAATACGGCCTGATGTACTGTGTATCGAGCCGAAAACCAAACGACGTTGCCGGGGTGTGCGGAACGTAAAAGATAGTTTCGAAACGCGGCCGATAAAACTTGGTATTGCCACCAGGACCCGCAAACTCAAACGAGGTAGTGATGCGTTTGCCAGCGCTCGGAAAAATTGGATGGTCGATCGTATTGTGAATTATGCCCGGGACCCACTTGCTGACAGTGCGGGCACCATCCGTTCCAAGAAGTAACGAATCCGTCAGATATGGATTGTACTGCAGCAATCTCGGATTGCTGAAGGCCGGAGCGAGATCACTAACCTTTGTTTGCTCGTAGGCATATCCAAACGACATCCGTGTGAACATCGCAATCGGTTTACTGACGTTGAAGTTCGCCCCCAGTGAGCTCTGCGTGAACTGCCCGATCCAATTCAGCTGCGTCTTATACAGACTGAATCCGGCGGCGATGTTGCGGTCAAACAGGAACGGCTCAGTGAATCCGATCATATAATTTTTTGACCATTGACCATGCTGTAATGAGAGGTTCACCGCCTCACCGCGGCCGATAAAGTTCGAGGTGCCGAACGACAGCTGTCCGAAGAAACCATCCCATTCGGAGTAACCCATACCAAAAGTGACTTGGTTGCGATTCTGTTCCTCAAGGGGGATGTTTAGGTTGACTTCATTATCTTTTCCCTCAGTCTTCTCAACGTCAACGGCATCCTCCTCAAGCGGTATGAAATAACCGAGTTGATTTAACCGACGGACGCTTATCTTGAGCATTTCGGTATTGAACACTCCGCCCTCAAATACTCGAAGTTCACGTCGAACCACTTTGTCCCTCGTCGTCGTGTTGCCCGAGAAGTCAATCCGCCCAACAAAGTACTGCTCACCTTCTTCTGCTCGAATCGTTACGTCCACAATTGGCGGGGCGTCAATACGGCGGACACTGCCATCATCTTCCACAACCTGGTCGCGAGGAGAAAGGTCCGGGAAGGCCACAAATTCCATGTAACCGGAGGCGCCATACATCATTTGCGCTCGTTCAATCCCGTCTCGGATCACCTTTTCGTTGTAATAATCCCCTTCCTCGATGTCGAACTGGAGTCGGACCGCGTCAAGGCGCATAACCTCCACGCCTTCAAACGTCAATTCTCCGAGCCGATATCGAATCCCCTCTGAGATAGGAATCCGCATCTTCACGTATCGCTTTTTGCCGTCTCCGGAATCTTCAAGAGTGGTTAATTCTGGTTGACCAACCTGGGCCCGCACATAACCAAGTCTTCTGTAATGCTGAATGATCCCGTCCGCATCCTCAGCAAAACGGTGCTCCTTAAAGGTCCCACGCCTGAAGAAAAAGTTTAGCGGCCAGAGTTTGACCGGCTCTTTATTTGCCTTCATCTGGCCTCGCAACACGCGGTCACTTTGCTCTTCGTTACCTGCAAATTCAATCTCTCTGATGCGTGTTTCTGGACCATCCTCGATATTAAAAGTAAGACGCACCCGCTTCGGTCCTCCAGCAACCTCTTCAATGGTGTGCGTGACTACAGGATTGTGGTGACCCTCTTCGGCAAGCATCACCTGCAGAATTGTCTTAGCTTTCTTGATTAATGCGGTGTCGATAAAGGTATCAAGTTGAATTGCAGTCTCAGCTTGTACCAACATTTCTTCAATCTTCGTGCGGTCGAGTTGATCAGAACCGATGAATTCAACAATGCGAACCCGTTCACGCTCTTCCATGTTGTAGATGATGTTCCGGCCTACCACGCCATTGGGATAGGGTTCGTCGTTATACTCAATAGTTAGGTCGTCAAGGAATCCTGTCGCCCACAAATTGCGGAAATCATTAAGGACCCGTTGCTCGTCGTATTCCAACCACACATTTTCAGACGGACGACTCGGGCGTGTCTCGATGTAGTACAGGTAAGTGGACGGCTCAATAGAGGGCACATTCCCCTGCGCTGGGAAGGCAATCTGAATCGTCCGTACAACAGGCACTGACCCAGTCGGCGGCATTGCTTCAGACTGCTGGGTCTCCACCGCTGGTGGTAACACCATCGTTACAGGCTCAGCCAGAACTGCCATAGGCCACGTGCCTGTGACCAGGACGACTGCAATCCTCCAGACCAACACCGTCCTCACCGTCGCCTGAACAATCCCTTCTAATCTTCTAGTCACAACAACCCGCATCGATCGTTTCCCCAACCCCTTCCACGCATCGCTCTTGGAAAAGAACTGGCGCCACCACTTCTGCCTCGAACTTGAATCGCCTCTCCCTTTGGAGAACTTAAGTTTCGCTAACCAGTTGGCGACCATCAAGCTCGCCGTCCACGGCCCGGTAAGCGAGACATCCAGAATCGACGTAGACCTCGACATTACCCTCATTCAGTCGGCCCCGGATTAGCTCCTCGGATAGTGGATCTTCAACATATCGTTGGATCGCCCGACGCAGCGGCCGCGCCCCGTAGGAACGGTCATTACATGTCTGATCGATGATCCAGGCGATCGCTTCTTGTGTCAGCTCTATCCGCAGATGCCGGTCTACCAAGTGCTCGTTGAGCTGAACAATCAAAAGCTCCGTAATTCTTGCTAAATCTTTGTTGGACAGTGCTTCAAACACGATAGTTTCGTCGATCCGATTGATGAATTCTGGATTGAAGGTACGCTTAACCTCTCCCAGTACCTTGTCAGTAATATTCTTATTAACCTCTTTCGCATCAGATGACTGAAACCCGAGCGACGCCTTCTTCTGGATGTACCGAGCACCAATATTCGAAGTCATGATGAGAATCGTGTTTTTGAAATTGACACGATTACCAAGTCCATCGGTCAGGTGTCCATCTTCAAAGACCTGCAAAAGGATGTTGAAGAGGTCAGGGTGCGCCTTCTCTATTTCGTCGAGGAGTACCACAGAATAGGGGCTACGCTTCACTTTTTCGGTGAGCTGCCCGCCTTCCTCGTAACCGACGTAGCCAGGCGGCGAACCGATCAGTTTCGATACGGAATGCTTTTCCATATATTCAGACATGTCGAAACGAATAAGAGCTGCATCAGTCCCAAACAAAAAATTTGCGAGTGCCCGGGCTAGCTCGGTCTTGCCAACTCCAGTTGGCCCGAGGAACACAAAACTACCAACCGGCCGATTCGGGGCTTTCAAGCCAGCACGTGAGCGACGGATCGCACGCGCTAGCGCGGAAATAGCCTTACTCTGGCTAACAACACGACGGTGAAGTTCCTCCTCCATCTGCAAAAGTCTGTCACCCTCATCCTGGTTAATGGACGTGAGCGGCACGCCAGTCCACTTGGAGACAACTTCATCGATTTGCTTTTTTTCAACAACAGCTTGCTGAGCATTCGACTTCACATCGAATTTCTCTCGAACGAGCTGGAGATTCTCCCGCGCGATGACCTCTTGCTCCCGAAAGAACTGTGCCTTTTCATAGTTCTTTTGAGCAGCAGCGTTTTCCATCTGTTCGACCGCAACTCGGATACTCTCATTGATTTCGCAAAATTCTTCACTACGTCCAGCATGGCGTAGTTTGGCGCGAGCACCGGCCTCGTCCACAACATCGATCGCTTTATCCGGCAAGAACCGATCAGTAATGTAGCGACTCGACTGATACACAGCAGCCTTGAGCGCCTCCTCTGTGTACTTAACATGGTGGAACGACTCATAGCGTTCCTTCACACCAAGCAGAATCTTGAGCGCCTCGTTCTCGCCTGGGGGATCCACCTTGACTGCCTGAAACCTCCGCTCTAAAGATCGATCCTTCTCTATGTATTTCCGGTACTCAGCTGGAGTGGTGGCTCCAATACAGCGAATTTCACCCCGTGAAAGTGCGGGCTTAAGGATATTCGCCGCATCAAGAGATCCTTCAGCCGAGCCGGCGCCGACAAGCGTATGTAATTCGTCGATGAAAACAATGACGTTCGAGTTCTCGGTCAACTCCTTCATAATTGCCTTCAGGCGTTCTTCAAACTGCCCCCTGTACTTCGTTCCAGCAACAATGAGAGAAATGTCAAGCACCAAGAGCCGTTTGTCAGCGAGGAAATGCGGTACTTCCCCTTGGACGATTCTCTGAGCCAACCCCTCGACGATGGCAGTCTTCCCGACGCCAGGTTCACCGATGAGAACGGCGTTGTTTTTCGTCCGGCGAGAGAGCACCTGTTGAAGTCGTTCCAACTCGAGCTCGCGCCCGACGAGTGGATCCAATTCAGTCTTAATAGCCGAGTCTGTAAGATCACGGGAAAATTCAGCGAGGAGCGGCGTTTCTTTTACCCGCGCAACGGTCGTCTTTTCATTCAGAAGGGCTACGATGTGTTCGCGGACACTATTGAGCCGCATTCCCTTTTCCATCAGGATCGACGCAGCTATAGAGTGTTCTTCCCGTAAGATTCCAAGCAAGAGATGCTCGGTACCGATGTAGTTGTGCAGCAAGCGATCAGCTTCCTCGGCCGCGAACTGAAGGAGACGCTTCGTCTCACCGCTAAAGGGAATCTCTACCGACGTCGACACCTTCTCCCTGAAGACGGTGCGGCCTTCAATCTGCTTCCGGATATTTTCAAGAGAAAGGTTAGAACGCGAAAAAATACGACTAGTTAGCCCCTTACCCTCACGGATCAAGCCCAGAAGTAAATGCTCGGTCTCGATAGAAATGCTACCTAGTTGGCTCGCCTCATAACGCGCGAAGAACAACACCCGACGAGCCCGTTCCGTATACCTTTCGAACATCCTGTTCTCAATCTGCGACCGCGGTGCCGCTCTCCAAACCATTATAAGCCATCAGTCTTCCTTCGTTGATTGCCTAGAGATCCGTAAACCTTTCATTTTTCTGAGTCTTACAGCCTGAGACGACGCCACTTTGATTGAGGCTCATCCCAACTGCACACTAGATCAACCAAACGACAAAGCCTCGATGCTTGCGCTATTCCATAGGTTTCTTCGAATTCAGGTCAGTCGAAGTTGGCCCGCTTCTAAACGAAGCACACGATCACAGCCGGCCGCCAATCGCATGTTATGGGTTGCAATAATCGAGGTAAGTCTCCGCTCCCGGTGCATTTCGCGTAAAAGATCATGGAGAGTCTGGGCCGTCGCCTCGTCGAGGTCACCAGTGGGCTCGTCAGCCAATAGAAGGGTCGGCTCCATCGCAAGCGCTCTGGCAATCGCCACTCGCTGCTGCTCTCCACCAGACAACATCCCTGGACGGTGATCAAGTCGGTTACCCAAGCCCACGCGAACAAGAAGCGCTTTCGCCTGAGGACGGCCCTGCTCTGGATTAATCCGAGCGATTCGCAACGGCATCTCAGTATTTTCGAGCGCCGTGAATTCAGGGAGAAGATGGTGGAACTGAAAAACAAAACCAACTTGCGAATGCCGAAAAGTTATGCGCTCCCCATCTGAGAGGGTCGCGATGTCAATACCGCCGACAACAATACTTCCACTGTCAGCGGAATCCAGGCCACCTAGCAACTGTAACAGCGTGCTCTTCCCTACGCCCGACGCGCCCACAATTGCAACCATCTCGCCCGTTTCAACAGTGAACTCGAGGTTACGGAGAACTGAAACGGGCCCACGTTGCGTTTGGAATGACTTCGATAACTGGGAAACCTCGATGTAAGGCATACCCTTTACTGGTAACGTAACGCCTGCGCGGGGTCGACACTAGACGCCTGACGAGACGGATAGATAGTGGCAACGAAGCACACAGCAACCGCTGATAACAACACCATTACAATGTCGAGTGGATCAAGAGTGAAAGGTACGTAGGTCACCTGGTACACATCACCTGGTAACTGCAATAATTTATACCGGTCAAGAACCTGGGTTGCCACAACACCACCAATCGCGCCAACAGCTGTGCCTACGAGCCCGATGATTAGTCCCTGAAGCATGAAGATCGCCGTAACACTTCTAGTGCTTGTCCCCATAGTTTTGAGAATTGCGATGTCGCGACTCTTATCCATAACAAGTAGAACGAGTGACGCGACGATATTTAGCGCAGCAACGAGCACGATCAGCCCTATGGTGATCGAGATCGCCATTTTCTCTAACCAAAGCGCTGAGAAGAGCGAGCGGTTTAGGTCCGACCAGTCTTGGGTTAGATAGCTCGTGCCAAGCTCCCGAGTGATTGACTCCGCGACATCAGACGCCGCGTACAAATCGTCAACCTTGAGTTCTATAAAATCAGCACCCGTGCGGTCCAACAGCCTCGCAGCCACATCGAGGCGAACGTAGGCATAACTGGTATCAAACTCGTGCAATCCCATATCAAAGAGACCGACAATGCGGAATTGCCGCGCTCGAGGCATTACACCCATCGGGGATAGCCGCCCCTGCGGCGTCAGTAATGTAACCTCATCACCGACGAAGGCGCCAAGCTTTGCCGCAAGACCTTCGCCAATGACGAGCCCTTCGAGGGTCCCAGCGACAGAAGGAGCGAGCGCATCAAGAGTCCCGTCACGAATTGCTGAACCGATTTCAGTAACATCGGCCTCAAGATTTGGATCAATCCCCTTAAGAGTAATAAACGCTTCGCTTGTGTCCGTCGTTGCTAGTGCCTGGCCCAAAATGACTGGGGCAGCCCGCGTGACCCTCGGCACCTGGCGAAGCCGTTCAAGTTCGACTTCGTATTCAGCCAGACCTGACTCGCCAAGTTTCCACACATAAATGTGTCCGGCCGAACCAACGATCCGATCGCGCAGCTCCTGCTGCAGTCCGGTCATTAGAGCAAGGGCAATGAGTAGAGCCATCACTCCTACCGCCACGCCGACAGTAGAAATTACTGAAATTAAAGAAATGAACGCCTGTCGGCGGCGAGCTAGCAGATACCGTAGCGCGATATACAATTCAAACGGCAGACGCATAATAATCGAAGGGTCACTCGCGACGCGGACGCATCAGCGGAAACAAGATGACGTCACGAATCGAATGACTATCGGTGAGTAGCATCACAAGACGGTCGATACCTAACCCTTCCCCAGCGGTTGGTGGAAGACCGTACTCCAATGCACGAAGGTAGTCCTCATCCATAGCGTGCGCTTCTAGATCACCTTGCTGACGATCCTGACGCTGGGCTTCGAAACGACGGCGTTGCTCCGCAGGGTCATTCAATTCACTGAAGGCATTGGCAATCTCAAGCCCACCAGCGTAAAGCTCAAAACGTTCGACGGTCTCCGGGTCATCAGCCCGCTGCTTTGACAGCGGTGAAATTTCAGTTGGATAGTCGTAAACAAACGTTGGCTGTATGAGCGTCCTCTCGCAAAGCTCCTCGAACAGAGTTAGAACAATTTTGCCAACCGTCGCTCCTGCCGGAACATCAACATCGAGCCGTTGCGCCAAATCGACAACAGACTCGCGCACACGGAGTGTGCCATCTTGAATTGTCTTCCCGAGACGCACAGAAGCGGCCTCGCACACAGCATCCCGAAGTGCCACTCTCGCGTAGGGTGGAGAAAACGAGATCTGATGCTCACCATAAGAGACCTTATCTGAACCCGTTGAGTGCTGTGCGACTTCCGATAACATCTGCTCGGTAAGCCCCATCAAATCACGATAATCACTGAAAGCCTGGTAGAACTCTAGCATTGTGAACTCAGGATTGTGCTGGGTCGAAATCCCTTCGTTCCGAAAATTCCTGTTAATCTCATAAACCCTCTCAATACCACCTACGACCAAACGCTTGAGGTAAAGTTCGGGCGCGATCCGAAGATAGAGATCAAGATCGAGCGCGTTGTGATGAGTCTTAAACGGCCGCGCTAGGGCGCCACCAGCGATTCGTTGCATCATCGGCGTCTCGACCTCAAGGTACTGTCGTGCATTCATAAAATTTCGTAGACCCTCTAGCACACGACTACGTACTTCAAAAACGCGACGTGCTTCGGGATTTACAATAAGGTCAAGGTATCTCTGCCGGTACCGAATTTCGATATCGCTTAAGCCGTGCCATTTTTCTGGAAGTGGGTTCAGACACTTAGCCAAAAATTCAATCCTCGATGCCCAAACCGTGAGCTCGTCGGTCCTCGTCCGGAAGAGCCTTCCCTCAATTCCGATTAGGTCTCCAAAGTCGAGCAGCTTAAACAGAGCGAAGTCGTCAGCTGATAATCCATCCTTCCGTACATATACTTGGATCCGAACACGTCCGTCGGATAGCACGAGAAAGTTGGCCTTGCCAAAACTTCGGATACTGAGAATCCGCCCTGCAGTCGTCGTATTGGGTTTTGCGACCTCCAGTGCATCACCAGACTGTTGAGCATGGCGATCGACCAATTCCGCAATCGTGTCACTGCACGAAAATGAATTCGGGTACAACTTACGACCTAAACGACCAACTTCGACCATATTGCTGCGTCGCTGAGCGAGTTGATCGGTTTCGTTCGTCATAACGTATTACCTATTTTCAAGCGACTGTTTCTCCATCGAGATGACGTTTAATGTCGTCGAGAACGCCGTTCACAAAAGGCACTGCTTCATGGGCACTGAACGTTCTGGCTAGCTCAATTGCTTCATTGATCACGACCGCTCGGGGAGTGTCGTGCGCGTACAGAAACTCAAAAACGGCGATCCTCATAATCAAACGGTCAATCACAGCCATGCGCGTTAGGCGCCAATGTTGGGCACTTCTCGTAATGAGAGGATCGATGTCCTTTAGGTGTGAAGCGGTACCTTTAGCGAGCCACGTGGAAAATTCCCGCTGCGATGGGATGAATTCCAGTCGATCAATTGTTTCGAGGGCGACGTCTATAGGAACCTTACCAACTTCACTCTGGTACAGCAGCTGAAGAGCGGCCTCGCGACTCTGATGTCGCGTAGGTTCATCCGAAGCATTAGCTTTGCTCGAGCGACCTCGCTGCCGCACGATGCTCACCCGCCCTCCGGCGGTTCGAGGTGCGCGGGTACCTCACTTCCAATGGCAAGTGTCGTCAACGCATCTACCAACCCAATAGCGGCCGCGGCTGCTTCCCACCCCTTGTTGGATGGACCGTCGTTTGTGAGGTCCTCGACCGAAGTACGTGCCATAGCCTCGTCAAGTGAGTTGGTCGTTAAAACACCAAAAGTCATCGGAACACCCGTCTCAGCCGAGGCGGCCGTAATGCCGTGAGCCACTGCCGAAGCGATGAACTCAAAGTGCGCGGTATCACCCTTGATCACACATCCCAAGCAAACTATCGCATTAAATCGACCACTTTCGGCAGCAGAGCGAGCGGCCAATGGAATTTCAAACGTTCCCGGAACCTCCACTACTTCCACGTCTTCCTCGTCAGTGCCCGCCTGCTTAAGTCCAGCCAACGCACCCTGCCGCAACCGGTCCGTTACGTCACGATGATACTGAGACACGACCAAGGCTACATGAAGATTCCTGGCTTCTGGCAAGACCGATGAGTCGAATGAACGCGTCACTGGAAGTGAACCTCACGAACCCTTAAAGACCGGCTTACGCTTTTCAAGAAACGCGTTAGTTCCTTCACGCATATCATCGGTCGACGTAACTAAGCCAAACAAAACTGACTCATGGACCACGGCCTGGGAAAAAGGCATTTCTAACCCTTCGTTAACTGCGGCAATGATTGCGCGGACCGCGACCGGTGCCTTGCCTGCCAATTCCCTAGCGAGCTTTATTGCCTCAGTCATCAGCTCGGCGGCCGGCACGACGCGATTGACCAGACCAATCAGGCGAGCCTCCTCGGCACTTATGTGAGCTCCCGTCAGCAACAATTCAAGGGCCCGCCCCTTGCCAACCAGTCGGGGTAGACGCTGCGAACCCGCATACCCGGGCATAATTCCAAGATTAATCTCGGGCTGGCCGAGCTTGGAAGAGTCCGAAGCCAGACGTAAGGTGCACGCCATCGCGAGTTCACACCCGCCGCCTAAGGCATAACCATTGATCGCTGCAATGACCGGCTTGCCTAAACTCTCAATCAACCCAAACAGCGCTTGGCCGCGCCGCGCATGCGCACTGCCATTCACCGGCGTTAGTTCAGCTAACTCGGCGATATCAGCACCAGCCACGAACGCCTTGTCACCGGCCCCAGTCAGCACGACGCAACGGACAGAATCGCTACTAGAAGCCTCGGCCATGACCTGATGCAACTCGTCGATGGTCTGGCCATTAAGAGCGTTTAGTACCTTTGGACGGTTTATCGTGACGATGATAACGGCATCCTCATACGCTACTTCAAGATTCTCAAAAGCCATGCAGTTCTCTTATCGCCTCGCGTGTCCGAGACGCGACCCGGCTGAACCATCTACCAAAGCGGAAGGACGCAGTCGGACGTCACGGGAGTCGTTCGGTGAAGGTCGGCGCGGCGTGGCCCGTGCAACGCGTGGCATGCGCTCGACGTGCCCTAATTATACTCCACACCCAAGTGGCGCCGACCACAGTAGCAGCACCGACCCCATCAACTATAAGGTCAATGGAATCTGGCGTTCGCCCTGGTACAAACGATTGGTGCCACTCATCAGAAATGCCGTAGGCAACCGTTAAGAAAATCGAGGCAAGAGCAGTCTTACCCCTTACACCAGCCCATCGCCCATCAGCCAGCGCGCGGAGTAGGAGAGCCCCGAGAAGACCGTAAACGGCGAGGTGTGCGGGTTTGTCAGGTACCGTGGACGGCACGGCCGACCCTGGCAGTGAGGACGAAATGAAAATTGCTGTCATATGCGCCCAAACCGGTCCCCACAACCACCAACGAGATTCAAGACGACGGTCGGGCATGCTCTTGGGCATCATTCCGTCAGCATGCTGCCGATCACAGGGGAATGGGATACATGAGCCAACCAAGGATGACACCAGTAAGCAGAAATGCAGCAAAGAGCATTGCGCCAAAACGAATCTGGTCCTCGAGCTTATCGCGCATCAACGCAGCAAACACCACAGACACAAAACACGAGAAAAGCACCATCAGGAAAAAGTGACTTGCCATGCGCTGAGTCCCTACTTCCGACCGAGCGAGACGTCGTAAGCATCAACTACCACTAGGGCATTAAGTAGTCCCGCAACAATCAGAAAGGAATTGCCGTATTCGTAGGTCGCTGCGACGGCGTTCCCCGAGCCAAGGTCCATGACCCGCCCCAGTAAATAGAGCAAGCCAATGCCGAAGTTAGCCACCGCGGCAAGGGCAACTAACGGCTCGGATGCATCAAAAAAAAAGATGCGTCCCTCAAGCCAGAGTCCGGTCGCAAACATCAGAGGCAACGTCACCATAAATACCAAGCCCTGAGAAACTCGACCCTGCCACAAATGACCGGCGCCGGGCACTGCCCACGCTACTAAGCAGATCAAGGTTGTTGGACTTTCCACGTTGCCAGCTAACGGCGCCTGCGCACGGGACCGTCGTGAATACTTAGTCATAAGGCCAACAAGATTCGAATTGAACTTCGGCCAATCCACTCCGCGCGACCAAATTCGCGCTCACTTCGCCCGATGTGACGCTCCTCAACATCCGAGGGACAAGTCACGGGTAGATTAAAGTTCATTGAAAGACGTGAGCCTCCTGAATTCTAGAAATCGCTGCTGAATCTCGTCAGACGTAACACATAGTAGCCGCTCGAGACCAAACGCCTCGACCGAAAACGACGCCATGGTGCTACCCGCAATGACGGCACGGGTTAGGGTGTCGTGATTAACAACCGAGCATTCTGCAAGATACCCGAGCAAGCCACCACCAAACGTGTCTCCCGCGCCGGTTGGGTCGCGGACGTTGTTGAGTGGTAAGCCAGGAACCGCAAAGAATCCATCAGGGCCAAACATAAGCACACCGTGTTCTCCACGCTTGATAATGAGCAACCTTGGTCCCATTGTTTGAAGTTTCTGCACAGCCTTGACGAGATTCGATTCTTTACTTAACTGTCTAGCCTCTGCGTCGTTAATAACCAACGCATCGACCCGAGTCAGCACCTGGCGAAGATCTTCGGGAGTTTTCTCAATCCAATAGTTCATTGTGTCAGCGACTACGAACTCCGGCGACTCCACTTGATCGAGCACCTCAAGCTGTAATCTTGGGTGGATATTACCCAAGAATACAAACGGCGAAGTCCGATACACCGGTGGTAGATTCGGTTGGAATTCTTCAAATACATTGAGAAAGGTGTAGATTGATTCGCGGTCATTCAAGTCTTCGCTGTACTTGCCCTTCCATCGAAATGTTTCTCCCGGCACTTGCTGTAAACCGGTCAAGTCGATTCGGCGACCCCGAAAGATACCCATCTGCTCATCAGTAAAGTCTTCACCGACCACCGCCACCATCCGTACATCTGTGAAATGGGCAGCAGCAACAGCGAAATAAGTCGCTGCTCCACCTACGACACGACCGGCGACACCAAACGGCGTCTCAATCGAATCGAACGCTACCGAACCGACAACGAGAACTGGTTGCATAAGTCGATCTATTCCACTCACTCAAATGGTCAACACGCGTGGTCGGACTGTTTTAATTCAATAAGCACACCGTGAGTACTCGAGGGATGGATGAACGCAATCCGAGAGCCGCCGGCACCAATGCGGGGGGCTACATCGATGAGTTTAATACCTCGGGTTTGCAAGTCCTCCAGCACCGATTCTAAGTCATCAACTGCCAAGGTAATATGATGAAGGCCAGACCCACGCCGTTCTAGGAACCGAGCAACCGGCGAAGCCGGATCAGTTGCCTCAAGAAACTCGAGTGAAGCCCCACTAGTTTCGACGTGAGTAACACGAACCTGCTGGTCAGAAACGAGCTCGGTCTGCGACACCTGTAACCCTAAAACGTCACGGAAAAAGCGAAGCGCCTCATTGAGGTCTTGAACGGCTATCCCGACGTGATCCAACGTCGCTTTCATTTCAGCGCGGTGTCAAGGCTTCCGACCAGCGTCGCGTTCGGCAAGGACGCGATTCATGATCGTATCAACTGCTGTGTAGGGGTCCAACTCTCGCCGTGCAAGCTGAGCCGTTACCTTGTCAAGCTCACTTGGACTTACGAGTTGTTCGACATGCCGCCAAAATGCTTCACCAAGCAAACGGCGCAGTTCACTCACCTCCAACCGATACCGCCTCTGATACCGTAAATCATCGCCGGCATATTCGCGGAATCGATCGAGCGCACCCACGAAGTCATTCACGCCATCGCCAGTCGTCGCCTGGGTCTTAACAATCGGTGGCCGCCAACGCTCGTGCGACGGTTCGTCCAGTGAGAGCATCGCCTCCAGCTGAGCAACGGTACCCTCCGCGCCACTGTGGTCAGCTTTATTGACCACAAACACGTCGGCAATCTCTAAGATTCCAGCCTTGATCGCTTGCACATCATCACCGAACCCTGGCGCAACCATCACAACCGCAATATCGGCCGCATACGTAATGTCTACCTCGGCCTGTCCAACGCCCACAGTCTCTAGGAATACAACATCGTGACCAGCAGCGTCTAATATTAACGTCGCCTCACGTGTTGCTTGAGCCAAGCCCCCAAGTCGCCCCCGGGTTGCCATGCTCCTGATAAAGACACCGTCGTCACCAGCATGGGTTTGCATACGAACACGGTCACCCAATACCGCACCGCCGCTAAACGGACTGGTTGGATCAACAGCGACGATGCCGACACGGCGTCCTCCGGTTCGAAACACCTTGGCAACACGATCAACCAGAGTGCTTTTTCCGACACCTGGCGGCCCAGTCACACCTACGACCCACGCGCGGCCAGTATGACTGAAGAGTTCACTTACGAGGCGTGCACCCTCTGGCACACCTTCTTCAATCAACGAAATCGCTCGGGACACCGCCCGCGGGTCTCCACCGAGCACACGTGCAGCCAGGGCACGCTCGCTCTCTGCGTCCATCGACTCGGTCAGCACTCTATCACAGGGGCTTTGCATGATTTAACGGCTCGCACGGGACAACATCAGCCTATTACTAGACAGATTGTGACCCCGAGGTGCGCTCCCGGCATATAATACTAGCCACGTCAGATCTGCCACTTCCACACGCAAGGGGTGACCCAATGTTCTCACGAGCAACGTTGTGCGTCGGATTGAGCATCATGCTCGTCAGCGCTTCAGTAGGCCAAACTCAAGAGCAAGAGCGGGTGTATGCCGGCGAAGGTGGCATGATGTTCCATCCAATCCTTCTGGAGAAGACTGCTGACTTTGAGGATGTGGTCACCCGCGTGCTCGATGCGATGAGTAACAGTGCCGACGAGACCCGACGTGCGCAGGCCGCAGGTTGGAAGATATATCGGGCTACAGAGCCCGGCCCGCCTGAGCAAACTTCTGTTCTCTATGTATTCGTCATTGACCCCACTGTGACTGAAGCTAATTATTCAATTGGTGAACTGCTTCGACAGGAATTACCCCTTGAAGCGCAGGAACTTTGGGAGAAATTTGCAGCGTCCTACGCATAT
The DNA here is from genome assembly GCA_002720285.1 of Acidobacteriota bacterium. Lineage (GTDB taxonomy): Bacteria > Acidobacteriota > Vicinamibacteria > Vicinamibacterales > UBA823 > UBA11600. The sequence continues at coordinate 14,690 of PBHT01000045.1, forward strand.
AGTCCAAGTCTGCTCAACCTGACGTTAGTCGCTGACTTCACTGAAACCGAACTGCTGCCAACCGCACCCGAGGTGCCATAGCCCGCTGGCGTAGCATGCGTGTTCCTATCGGTCTCACAGGTCGGACAGCACTGACCGCAATCTTCGCTATATTCATCGTAATCCTTCCGAATAAGGCGGTAGCTGATGCCACCGTGTTTGCTGGCATGAACACGATGACCCCCCACAGTTGGGCACGCGGTTTCAGCGCGGGGCTAACCTTGCTCAACCTCGGGTTCGAGATCGAGTATGCGAATGCTGGTGAAGATAAGTCGCAACGCACGCCTGGTCTCCAGACAGGCATGGTCAACGTTCTCGTACAAACACCGATGACGTCTAACGGTTTCCAGTTTTACGCAACAACCGGCGGCGGCCTCTACCGCGAGAGGCTCACTGACGTACAAGAAACTCACGTGGGACTGAACGCAGGTGGTGGACTGAAGATTAGACTTTCCGGTCAAATCCGTGCACGAATCGACTACCGCGTGTTTAGTCTCCGTGGCGCGCCGATCCATTCCCGATCCCACCGGATCTACGCTGGACTCAACCTCGCATTCTGACTTACAGATAACCGGTCTTCACTCGTAGGCACACACACCCACAACGAAACGGCGACTACGAACATCAAAAGCTCGTAGCCGCCGAGTATCACTATCGTAGGAGTTCGTGGAATTATTTGATTTGCACAGAGAGAAGTTAGCAGCAGCTAATTGCTGAAGTCGTCCACTAACTGCATATTAATTCTGCCTATCCCACCGGCGAAGGAACCGCTGAACATGCCGTAAAGCGATTGTGCCTCGCCAAAGTCCGGGTATGCTTCCGACAGAATGGTCGAGATCGTGTAATCTGCATCTTCCACCGCTGGGTCAATAACCATAAAATATGTCACATTACCGCCCTGTCCAGGATCGGTGACCCTATATAACTTCCAACCCTCCGCCTGCTGCTGCCGTGTCGAATTCTCGCTGTTCTGCAACGCTTCCTTGACCTTCTCCATTACCGTCTCGAAGTCGTCGGTCTTGTCCCCTTCGATGACCGCCTGGATAAATCCAGCACCCTCATTAAAATTCGAGGCTGGGTTGTTCTGGGCTTCTGCGCGAACCAACCCTTGCACCCCAAAGCCAAACACTGCCCCGATTAACACAGCTAGGACGACAGGTAACCCGACCCAAGCCGGGCGACGAAACGAAACTCCTTCAAGTGAACGCATCCGCGACCTCCTTCAGATCGAAAGGCGGTACTCTACCGTACTCGAGGGTCAGACGAAAACCGCCATAACCTCATTGGCCAACAACATCCCTTCGCGGCTCAGCCGCAACTGATCACCCTCTTCGACGAGCTGTCCATCGTCGATAAAGGATTGTAACTCGGCCCCATAACGTGTGGGAACGTCAACACCATAACGGTCACCAATAGCGGCAACATCAACACCCTCGGTGAGGCGAAGACCCATAAATAAGGCTTCGGATAACTGTTGTTCAGGGGAGCGTTTCTGGTGGGCGCAACTCGGATCACTCCCTGCCTCGAGGCGGTCCAAATAGACAGAAGTTTCCGACGTATTGCTCCATCGCTCCTCGCCGACAGTCGAATGGGCACCTGGGCCAAAACCGATCCACTGGCCATCCATCCAGTATTTCATATTGTGTCGAGACCGGTGGCCGGGCCGCGCAACATTCGAAATCTCGTATTGTTGAAAACCCGCCTGGTCAAGACGCACAAGTGCCGATAGATACATTTCCGCCGCCACATCATCCGGCGCTTGGGTCGAAGCGGCCCGTATCATTTCGTCGCGTAGCGGCGAATTTGGGTACACCTCAAGCAGATATAGCGAAGCATGGTCCGGCCCAATTGCAATCAATTCTTCCACCGACTCAAGCCACTCAAGGACCTTCTGGCCTGGAAGCCACATCATGAGGTCGAGACTAACGTCCTTGAACCCAACCGCACGAGCGAAAGTAAATGCCCGTCTGGCCGCGACGCTGCTGTGCAAGCGACCGAGCATGACGAGTTCCGTGTCACGAAAGGACTGAACGCCAAGGCTGAGGCGCGTGACGCCTGCAGCCCGATAACCAGCCAAGCGCTCCTTGGTCGCCGACTCAGGATTCGATTCCATCGTAATTTCAGCTTTTCCTGAGACGCTAAATGACGATCGGCATACATCAATAATCCGAGTGACTTCCTCAGGCTCAAGTAGTGATGGCGTACCTCCACCGAAGTAAATTGTATCCACCGACAGTGGCGCCGACGCCAGCCTGATTTCCTCCACCACGGCTGCCACGTAGCGGCGTGCGCGCGCGGCGTCAAACAGGCCACGTGTAAAGTTGCAGTAACTGCAAATCGCTTCGCAGAACGGAACGTGAATGTAGAGGCCGACGCGAGAATTGGCGCAGTGTCTCGCAAGAGATGTAGCTATCTTGCGCGGGGCAGTCACGACGTGCCTGCCTTTCCTCCCGGCCAACGAACGTCAGTCTTGCCCTCACGAAACCTCACCTTCAGTTGACCGGAAGCCCGCCGTCCGGTCCCTCGAGGTCGACTTGGCGGATTCTTGTACATGTTGAGAAGGTCCGCGGCCGTCGCAGGGCCCTTCGAAGCGTCATAGAAACGATAGTCGGCGCCTCTAAACTCAAGAAATTCGCACATTTCGTGCAGACGGGAGTGCATCCGGAAACCTACCTGGTCAATCAGAGAATCTCCTAGGTTTTCAGGGTACTCCTCATAATTGGAGGTAAAGATAGTGGGTCGGCGCTCGTTATACCTCGTATTGACAATCAGGTTCAGCGTTTCGTCAACCCATTCAGAGGTCTTTTCAGCGCCAAGATCGTCCAGCACGAGAAGCTCGGATTCAATAACTGGCCGTAGTACATCCGATTCAGTCGCGCGAACCACCGGGTTATAAGTACTCCGGATGAGACGGAGCAATTCCCGTGTGTCATAGAAGAGTCCCCGCGCACCACTCCGCTGGATAACCGCTCGCAGAACAGCGACGGCTAGATGGGTCTTACCAATGCCCGGCGGTCCGACAAAAAACAATCCCTGCTCAACCACTGGAAAGGCGTCAGTAAACGCCTGTGCCCGAACTACAGCCTTCTGCAACTTTTCGTTTGGGTAGACGACAAAGCCGTCGAGACTACATTTCCGATACCGCGGTGGAATTCGTGCGTCGTCCAGCAACTTACCGGAAAGTGCTTCTCGCCAGCAGTCGCATCGAACGACCTGCTGAACGCCCTCCGCCTCGACGGGTTTCCATCCGGTATCACCACAGTGTAGACAAGCCATAAATTTCTAACACTCTTCGCCGGTAGGCAATAAGGCGCGCCACATTGTAGCGCGAACGGCGTGGGGGGCAATACGGAGATACCTGAGAACCGAGGAACCAGCTCAGGAACGTGATCGACTTGAACTCTCTTCGCCACGGGCTGACGGGTCAGCAGGCCTCACTGAGGATGCACGGACAAGGTCCGTCGGCGAAGCTTTGACCAAAGCCGTTCCAAGGCGCTGTTCCCAATCACCAAGACCTCTCTCGAGTTCCTGTTTCACATACGCGACGAATTCGTTAACCTCCAGCTGCATCTTTTCAATTTTTTCTCGCATGTTCAGAATAATTTCAACACCCGCCATGTTGACACCCAGGTCACGGGTCAATGCGAGTATCGTTTCCAGCTGCTCGAGGTCTTCTTCACCATACAGCCTTGTGTTTCCATCGGTACGAGACGGCTTGAGGAGACCCTCGCGCTCATAGAGACGCAGGGTTTGCGGATGAATGTTATATTTCTGCGCGACGGCGCTGATCATGTAGCGTGCTTCACTTGCTTGTGTCTTTGGCATATCTACTCGCTCACACCGGGCGCGTCATGCACCAGGGTTTAAAAATCCTCACGCACATTGCCCTCGTTGAGTTCGGCAAATTCTCGTAATAATGCCTTCGATCGCTCATCTACAACTCGTGGCAACACCAACTGGACCTCCACTACAAGATCGCCAGCGTGGCCACGATCCCGAAAATCCGGCACACCCCGACCAAGCAGTCGGAAGCGCTGCCCCGACTGAGTACCAGGCGGAATCCTGATATTTCCACGGCCATCCAAGGTAGGCACCTCAATCTTCGCCCCCAATGCGGCCTCATGAACCGCGACGGGTAACACGAGATATAGGTCCTTTCCCTCGCGGGTAAACAGTGGGTGCGGCTCGACTTCAACCGTGAGATACAGGTCTCCGGGTCTTCCACCGCGACGACCCACATGCCCGCGCTTCGGCACTCTGACCCGTCCACCGTCGTCGACACCGGCTGGAATACGTACACGAACGGATTCCGAACCCTGGACCGCGCCACTGCCCTCGCACCGCAGACAAGCACGATGCTCTTGACGGCCAGAACCTCCACAATGCACACAAGCCCGAGAAAAAACCATGTGCCCACGAACCCACCGCACCCTACCCGTACCACGACATGCAGTGCAGCGACCTTCGACCATTCGTAGCACGCCAGAACCCCGACAGTCATCGCATCGATTAAGTCGGGCCACCGTCACCGCGCGTTCAGTCCCGCGCATCGACTCGTTGAAGCTAATTCGAATGGACAGATGTAAATCGGTCCCATCGGCCGCTACCCCATCTGCCCGGTTGTCGGTCCGCAAAACATCGGCAAAAAGATCGCCGAATGTTGAAGCCGCCTCACCCTCCGCAGAACCTGAGAAGTCAAATCCTTGAAACTCAAACGACGATTCGGGCAGGGTGTCGGTCAAGCTGCCGCGGCTGTCATAGTGCCGTCGTTGTTCGGGATCGCTGAGAACCTGATAGGCCTCGGTCACACGGCTAAAGACACTCGCTGAATTACGGTCACCTGGGTTGATACCCGGATGGTACTTGCGGGCGAGTCGGCGATAAGCACGCCTAACGTCGCTCAGTGTTGCGCTCCGCTCAAGACCGAGGATGATGTAGAGGTCCATCAGTCAAGGCTCCCCTTTAGGCCTACAAACCTTATTTCTTTTCGTCCTCAACGACTTCGGCGTCAATCACGTCTCCGTCGGAAGACGCATCCGCATCCGACGACGTGTCCGCCGTGGCCTCGGCATCAGGCGCCTGGGTCTCAGCCCCCTGACCTGCCTTATACAGCGTCTCAGCCGCTTTGTGCTGCGCTGTGTTCAATTTTTCCATTGCCTGCACAACGGCTTCAGTCTCACCACCCTCGAGCGCTTGTTTCACATCAGCGAGCGCGGCTTCAACGGCGGACCTTTCAGTTTCCGAAAGTTTGTCACCACTGTCCTGCAGCATCCGCTCAGCCCCGTAAACGGCCTGGTCAGCCTTGTTGCGGGTCTCAATTTCTTCATGCTGCTTCTTATCGTCCTCAGCGTGCAGTTCGGCCTCTTTCATCATCTGATCGACTTCTTCCTGCTTGAGACCGCCGGACGACGTAATCGTAATCTTTTGTTCCTTTCCTGTGCCTCGATCTTTTGCCGAAACGTTGACTATACCGTTCGCATCAATATCGAAGGCAACTTCAATCTGGGGTATGCCACGCGGTGCTGGTGGTAAACCCACGAGATGAAACTTACCCAGGGTTCTATTATCGCGGGCCAAAGGCCGTTCTCCCTGCAGCACGTGCACCTCAACACTGGTTTGATTATCAGCAGCCGTGGAGAACACCTCACTCTTATGAGTAGGGATAGTAGTGTTCCGTGAAATCAACGATGTAGAAACCCCGCCTAGCGTCTCTATGCCCAAAGAGAGCGGCGTCACATCAAGCAGCAGGAGATCTTTAACTTCACCCGCTAACACACCGGCTTGGATAGCTGCGCCGACGGCCACTACTTCGTCCGGGTTGACACCTCGATGCGGCTCCTTGCCGAACAGCTCCTTAACGATCTCCTGAACCCTCGGTACGCGGGTCGACCCTCCAACCAGCACCACTTCGTCAATTTTCGATGCCTCCAGACCGGCATCAGCAAGTGCCTGTTTGACAGGACCAACAGCCTTTTGAAGCAACTCCTCAACCAATTGTTCAAATTTCGCACGCGTTAACTTCATCGCTAAATGCTTTGGTCCAGACTGATCGGCCGTTATGAACGGCAAATTGATGTCGGTCTCCTTGACGGTCGAAAGTTCCGTCTTAGCTTTTTCTGCAGCCTCCTTGAGACGTTGGAGAGCCATACGATCCTTGCTTAGGTCAATCCCTGTTTCTTTCCTGAATTCGGTAACGATCCAGTCGATCACGCGGTGATCGAGATTGTCTCCACCTAGGTGAGTGTCACCGTTCGTAGCTTTGACCTCTACAACCCCCTCGCCTACTTCCAGAATTGAAATGTCGAAGGTGCCACCGCCAAAATCGAACACCGCGATCGTCTCGTCAGCCTTCTTGTCCAACCCGTAGGCCAAGGCAGCGGCTGTCGGCTCATTGACAATCCGCATCACCTCAAGACCAGCGATCTGGCCAGCATCTTTAGTGGCTTGCCGCTGGGCGTCATTGAAGTAGGCGGGTACCGTGATGACAGCCTGCGTGACCTCCTGGCCAAGATACGCCTCGGCGGCTTGTCGCAGTTTTTGGAGGACCATCGCTGAAATTTGCGGCGGGGTATACGGCTCGTCTCGACCACTGATTTTGATACGCACATCGCCGTTGGATCCCGCAACAACCGAGTAAGGGACCATCGTCATCTCCTCGGTCACCTCGTCGGCTTTGCGCCCCATAAATCTCTTGATTGAAAAAACCGTGTTTTCTGGATTCGTCACGGCTTGGCGTTTCGCAACCTGTCCACTCAACCGCTCCTCGGCCGACGTGAAACCAACAACCGAGGGCGTCAGACGGCTCCCTTCGGGATTTGTGATAACTACAGGTTCGCCGCCCTCAATCACTGCGACAACCGAGTTTGTCGTGCCAAGGTCGATACCAATAATTTTGCTCATATCCGACACCCTTACCCTGCCCCGCCGCCGACAGGTCTAGTGTTCTAAACGGTCGAGGGTTAAATTAATAGATTTATATTAACGTTAGTATAAAATATGAGTATGTTATTGTCAACTATTTTCAGATTAAAATAACCATAATCTCCTTAATTATATGTAAACCAATCACTTGTACCTCACGTGCTATAATTTAGTTTTAGAGCGCTGAGAAATCTCAGCCTTGGCAAGGTGTTTCTCTCAAAGGATAACTGATTGCCTCGTTATCTCATTCGTATCACTCGTAGGGGCGGCATAATCGCAATATTTGTCGGCGTAGCGATTCTGGGGACTGTTAGTGGCGTCCTCTTCGCATTCGCTGGTGACCTTCCCCAGATCACTGCCCTTGACGATTACGCCCCAAGCGTCATCACGCGCGTCTACGCAGCCAATGGAGAAGTGGTGACCGAATTTGCCACTCAGAGAAGGGTCGTTATCGCCTATGAGGACATAGCCCCACGCCTCCGAGAGGCGATCGTGGCGTCAGAGGACGGTGGCTTCAACAGCCACTTCGGAATTAGCATTCCCCGCCTCGCCATCACGATTGTACGGGACATCATGAACCAGCGTCTTTATGGTGCGAGCACGATAACGCAGCAGCTAGCGCGCAATCTATTCCTAACCCTAGATAAGACCTGGGAAAGGAAAATTAAAGAACTCCTGCTTACCTTTCAGATCGAGAAGAGGTACACCAAGCGGGAAATTCTCACGCTGTATTGCAACCAGGTTCTCTTCGGCCATGGCGCTTTCGGCGTTGAAGCCGCGTCTAGGATGTACTTCGACAAGTCAGCCGATGAACTCGACCTCGCCGAAGCCTCACTCCTCGCTGGCATCATTCAATTGCCGGCACGACAGAGTCCTTTCGTTAACCTCGAACTGGC
>PBHT01000046.1 GCA_002720285.1 Acidobacteriota bacterium
CAACCCTTCAAACGCCTGGACAGTAACCTCGGGCGTATCAACATAGATATCGTCGATCATCTCAATACGTTCTTCGACCGAAAACAAAGACTGTTTCTGCGGGTGACGCAGGATGCCAATATGCACTTCATCGAAGAGAGCTTTCGCCCGGCTAACAATCTCAATATGCCCGTTCGTCATCGGGTCGAACGAACCCGGATAAACGGCAACATGATCCATGCTGTCCTCAGGGGTGGAGTGTGGATCAGGCGGCCTTCCGTTGGACCGGATACCGCAGTACGAATCGCGAATTATATCAGGGAAAGAGTGAAACAATACCCGTTCGCTTACTGCTTTGGGTCGAGTATCTCGACGTTTCCTCGTGCCGCAAAAATGGAGAAGGCAGTGTCGCCTACACTAATCTGACGTAATAGTTCCAAGCCCGCTACAAGTTTCACGTCTCGCGTCGAGCGATGTTCCACAATTAGTACACCGTTTGCGTTGACCATTGCGTGGTCAAAGACTGCCGCCACGCATGTATGGGTATCGACCCAATCGTACGGAGGATCTAAAAAGATAATGTCGAAAGGATCCTCAGTTGACCCGACACGGCGCAAAGCATCCTGCCAGGATCCATGAACCACTCTTCCGAGAACAGAAAAACAACAGAGTTCAAGATTCGCTTCTAGTTCCTTTACCACTCGCTCGTCTTGTTCGATAAATACAGCTGCCGAAGCACCCCTGCTCAAGGCCTCGATCCCAACCGCACCTGAGCCGGCAAACATGTCGAGGAATCGTGCATTTGAGATCTGGGGCGCCAATACGTTAAATAAAGTCTCGCGGGCCCGATCACTGGTCGGGCGCAGGCCAGCTACTTGGTGTACCTTCAGCCGTCGCCCTTTTGCCTTACCGGCGATGATTCGTACACTCATCCTGTCTGGCTCATAGCAAACCGGCGGCCCCAATAACGCCAAATCCGCTGGCAATAGTCCTTGCTTTCACGGTCCTCAGCCGCAACCAATCTTCGGGCCTCCTTAGATGTTACTTCCAGCCATTCATGGTCATGAAACGGGTCACCAACTCTCAAGCCAGCCAGACCCGCCTGACGAGTGCCAAGCAACTCTCCTGGGCCACGCAATGACAAATCCCTTTCAGCGAGTTCGAAACCATCCGTTGTTGACTGGACAGCTTCTAGGCGCGACTGGGCATTTTCAGAAAGCGGTGCATGGGCAAGGAAGACACAGGTTGCTTGCGCGCTACCTCGTCCCACCCTGCCACGTAACTGATGTAGTTGGGCTAATCCGAAGCGCTCAGCATGACCGATAACCATCAGCGTGGCATTAGTGACATCCACACCGACTTCAACGACCGTAGTCGATGCCAGGACGTCAATCTGGCCAGCTCTGAAACGTTCCATCGTCGAAGACCTTTCATCCTGAGCCTGTCTCCCGTGCAATAGCCCAATACGGGCACCTGGTAATTGGCGTTGCAGCTCGGCTTGTAGTTGGACAGCGGCGGACAGCTCGTCATCTCCTTCCTTTATGCGAGGCGCAACAACATAGGCCTGTTCACCACGGTGGACGGTCGCAACAAGCATCTCTACGACCCGGCTCCAATCAGCTGCGGGAACCACTTGTGATACGACCGGTTGGCGCCCGGGGGGCATGTCATCGATCTTGCACACATCGAGATCCCCGTACACCGTAAGTTCCAAGGTTCGTGGTATCGGCGTCGCGGTCATCACCAGCAAATGGGGACATTGATGATGATCTGCTCTGCCCTTTTCGCGAAGCGATGCGCGTTGGCGAACACCGAACCGATGTTGTTCGTCGATCACTGCTAATCCCAATTTGGAAAACGAAACTTCGGGCTCCAATAAAGCATGGGTGCCTACCAGTATTTTGATATCACCGTTCGCTAGTCCGTCCAGGATCTTCTGCTTTGATCCGGAGCTAGTGGTACCAGTCAGGCACTCCATGTTTACGCCTCCGGAAGCCGCCCACGGCGCAAGCCAACGTGAATGTTGACGCGCAAGAAGTTCAGTAGGAACCATAATTGCGGCCTGGTAACCAGCAGTTGCTGCAACCAATAGAGCACCGCCGGCCACGGCTGTCTTTCCGCACCCGACATCCCCTTGCAATAGCCGGTGCATCGGAACGCGGCTCTGCATGTCGGCAAGAATCGCCCAGAGAGCAGCGTCTTGCCCAGGAGTGAGCCTGAAGGGCAAAACCTTCAGAATTGCTGCAACACTAGCTTCATCAAATATCATCTCAGGTCCCAAGAGTTCGTTCTTTTCCTGGGCACGCTGCAATTGCAGCACTGTCTGTAACGACAGAAATTCTTCGCAAACCAACCGCTGATGTGCTGGTGAGCGTGCAGCATTTAAAACACTTGCGTCTGCTGTGCTAGTCGGTCTATGAATCCCGACAACAGCCTCGTAGCGACCAGTAAGCTGCAACCGGCGTCTCGTCGAATCTGGCAGCGATTCAGGAATTTCGCCGACAAGGTCAATGCACGCGTCGATTAGTCGCCTAAGAACACCGGGCGCTACCTTGCCAATTCGCCTATAGATCGGGACTAGCCTCCCCAAGTGGAGTCCGGCACCCTTTTCCAAAACAGGATTAACAAGCTGCGGATCTCCATCGTGTTCAACGACTTTCCCGAAAAGCGAAACAGAGTCACCTTTGGCGATCGCATCAGCAACGTACGGCTGCCGGAACCACACAACCTTCAATTCACCGGTCTCGTCGCTCATCACGGCTTCGACACGGTTTCGATCCCTATACCCCAGTCGGCGAATCCGGTTAACTTTTACGTTAAAGGTGTAGCTTTCACCCACTATTAACTCGGAAATCGAAGAAATCCTGGACCGGTCTTCATATCGAAACGGCAGCTGTAGTAACAAATCCTCGACAGTCTGAATTCCACGACGTCTTAGGGCAGCAGCTCGCACCATCCCGACGCCTGGAACTCTACTCACCGGATCGTGCAACTCAGCCATGACTCACCGAGGCTAGAATTAGATACATGCCCAATAATCGGAAACGCACACCCATCCCCAGTATCCTTTTTGTCGCCGCTGTAGAGTTCGAGTTGCGACCATTCGCTCGGTATCTGCGAATTGATACATCAACTAATAGGGTGGCACATGCAAGAGGAGACAATGGCTCCGTAGCCTTATTAGCTGCCGGAATGGGACGTGGGGGAGATAAAACTTTTTCTGACGCAATACACAATTTGCAACCCGAGGCAGTAGTCAACGTCGGAATAGCTGGCGCACTCGACAAAAAGCATCCAGCAGGGTCAACTTGGGCGGTCCAAGAGTGGCGCGACCCGCTCCATCCCCATGCAACTACAGCCCATTCAGATCCGGCCCTCTTAGAAAAAGTCCTGCGCACCCTTAAACAGGCAAGTATTCCATGCAAAAGGGCCATTGCAGTAACCGTAGATGAACCACTATACGACGTGAACATTCGCGACCGTATTCGCTCGGGCAGCGGTGCCCACCTTGTCGAAATGGAAGGCTCAGTGTGGGCAAAAATAGCTGCTGAGCACCGCGTTCCGTTTACAGCTGTTCGAGTTATTTCTGACCATGCCGATCGTCCCTTGCCTGGCCCTAACTCTAAGGCTGCGCGGCGTGCCTGGCTGGCACAAGACGACACGACAACTGGCAAAAGCCGATTGTCACTAGCCCTTATTGCTTCGGTCGCTTGGCTGAGACCGCGCAAACAACTTCGCGAGTTAAAGGAGGCCGGAGATGGATTCGGCAAAGCCGTCGACGCACTCGACAATGTCGCCCACGCACTCCTTCCCAATCACGAGTTGACAGGTGCTGTGCATCGATAGTGGTAGTAAAGATGACCGTCGACACATTCCGCCAGCCACATACCCGCTAAGGGCTTCCTTACCCCACCGGTATAAATAGAAACCGAAGAAAAAAGATTCCGCCGAGCGTCCACATAACCCAGGAGATTTCCTGGGAACGGCCTCCTAAGGCTTTCGACCCGAGGTAAACAGCAACGCCCATCGCCAGCCCGTCGGAAATACTGAACGTCACCGGGATTGCTAGCGCGGTAACGAACGCGGCAATGCCCTCACTGGGATCCTCCCACTCAATTCTCGACAGGCTTGTTGCCATCAACGCACCTACTACAACCAGTACCGGAGCAGTCGCAAAAGATGGCACAGCAGTCAGCGCGGGAGCGAAGAACATTGCACCGCAAAACCCACCAACCACGACCATGTTAGCAAGCCCTGTGCGAGCTCCCGCTGCGATACCCGAGGCGCTCTCCACGTAGGTCGTCACAGGGGCGGTCCCTAACGCGGCACCGACTACCGTGGCGGCAGCATCCGCTGACAACGCCCTATTATCTCCAGGGAGGCGGCCCTTATCATCAAGGAACCCACCTTGAACTCCAACCCCCACCAACGTTCCCATGGTGTCGAAGAAATCGACGAATAACAAAGCGATCATGATGTCCAGAAAGCGGATGTCGAACGCACCGCGAAGGTCCCACTGAAATGTGGTCCCCGAAACTTCAGGAAAGGCTACCCAGCGTTCAGGTGTAGCTGCGTGGCCGAGCATCATGGCTAGAGCCGTGGTGGCCACGATACCTATCAAGAGTGCCCCGGGAATTCGTCGGACCCATAACCCTGCAGTAACAAGTAAGCCGGCCCCCGCGATCCACACTGATGGTGCGTGTACATCGCCCAATTTCACGAGCGTGCGAGCGTCAGCCACCACAACGCCTGCTGCCTGCATTCCAATGAACGCTATGAAAAGTCCAATGCCAGTCGAAACAGCGAGTTTAAGGGTCATCGGAATTTCACGCATGACGCGACTACGGAGCTCAAGCCAAGTAGCTACAAGAAATAACCCGCCTGACCATCCAACCAGCCCCAGTGCAACTTTCCAGGCACGATCAGGCGGTCCAGGCCCAAGCGCTGCAGCGACCGCCGGAACAACCGAAAACACAAAGTAGGCATTAAGCCCCATCCCAGGGGCAAGTGCGAAGGGATACCCCGCCCACCAAGCCATCAGAAACGTGCCGATCGCAGACGACGCGCAGGTTGCGAAAACCGCTGACTCGACTGGAATCCCCGCCTTCGAAAGGAGGTCGGCGTTAACGACGACAATGTAGGCCATCGTGGCAAACGTCGTCAGCCCGCCTCGAAGCTCCGTCGCAATCGTACTGCCAGAATCCTGAACACTGAAGAACCGATCAATTGCCGCTACAACCCCCACTTGGGAGCCCGAAACACGCTCAGTGGAGTTGGACGGAGACAAGTTGCGAAACACCGCTTTCCTGCATCGTGACACCGTAGAGCAAGTCTGCGATTTCCATGGTGCGCTTGTTATGGGTGATGAGGATGAATTGTGTGTGGCTCTCAAAAGAATGAAGCGCACGGAGGAAGCGTTCGATATTAGGCTCATCCAGAGCAGCGTCAGCTTCGTCAAGAATACAGAATGCCGTCGGCCGATACTCGAATATGCCAAACAGGAGTGACAGCGCCACCAACGTCCGCTCACCCCCAGAGAGCAGACGAATGTTCTGTAGCTTCTTCCCAGGGGGCTGGGCGAAGATCTCAATCCCGGAGTTCAGGGGGTCTTCTGGATTCTCGAGCTTCATGCCCGCTTTCCCACCCCCGAACAATTGGCGGAAAATCCGGTTGAAATATCCATTGATTGACTCGAAACAATCATTGAAACGCTCGATGCAATCGGTGTCGATACGTTCAATTGCTTCGTTGAGATTTGCTGCTGCATTCTTGAGATCCTTACGCTGTACCCCAAGTTCCTGATGGCGTCCCTCCTGTACTTCGAAATCTTCGTAGGCCACCAGGTTGACTGGTCCGAGTCGCTCGATCTTCCCTTGGACTTCCCGACTTAACGTGCGCAACTCAGAAGCGGCAAGCTTCTCAATATCGATGTCTTCATCCTTCTTTGCACGCTTAGGCCTCTCAGGTTCATCATTCCCTTCAACTGCCTCAAGCGCGCCTTCTTCGAGAAGCTCGGCCGGCCCAATCGCCAGTTTCTCTCGAATCTGTTCCTCGATGTGCTGGCCAGCAACTCGAATTTCTGCTGCTTCAACTTCAAGCTTCGAACGAACCTCCTGTGCCCGTTCCAAGTCACTGCGTACCAGAGACTGCGCCTCCTGGAGAGCCGCGATCTCAGCCTCTCCAGCTTTGTCATCAATATCCGCAGCGTTCACATTGGCTTCAAGCGACACACCCCTTTTTACGACTTCATCGGCTTGCTTGTCAGCCTTTTCTGCGGTCTTGGTGGCTATCTTAGATGCCTCAATCAAACTTTTAACCTCTGACAACGCGCGCTGATGTTCGGACTTCAGCCGCCGGCAAGCTGCCTCTGAAACAGCAAGCTCCTGGTGTGAGGCGTCTGCTTGCGCAGCGGCAGCCGCGGCAGCGATAGCCGCGCGGTCACGGTTTTCCCGGGCGCCCAACTCCTCGGGTGTGGTTACTTCGCGTTCGGATGGAGAACCCTGCCCTGTTTCCGCGCTTCCCGTATCCTCAGCAACCTCCACCATCCTTAGCCGGGCTTGGCGCCCACGCACTCGCACCTCCGCGCCACAGGCCCAGCAACTCCCGCTGTTGTCGACAAAAGCGTGGCCTGGATAACTTCTTGCCAATTCCGGCGCATCCGCCACATCTGTGATCAGCCAGGTATCCCGCAACAACGAACGAACTACGGCCTCTGCGCTTTCATTGCGACCACTAACCCGTTCTTGTAGTGCACCAGTGATGCGATCGTCTGCTGGTGGAGGTGCGATGAACGGTGACTCCACGAATCGGAGTGCTCGGCTTCGCCGATTATCCTCAAGGGTCTCTCCCAGCCATTCTCCCAACATTGCCTCCGGCAGAACCTTTACGTCTAGCAAATCACCAAGCGCCAGGCTAAGAGCGGGGAAATCTTCCTCCTCTACTATTATGTTCACTGACAACGGTTGTGCGCCCTCGCCGTCCTCACTTGAGGATGGCGCCGGCCTGAGCGCTAAATCGAGCCTTCGTCGCGCTGCTGAAAGCTCCTCCTCTGCTTCCGACAGAACTGTCTTGGCTGTCTCGTGCACGGCTTCCGATTGTTGCGCCACTTCCTTGCGACGAACCTGTAAGCCCGTGGCCTCCTCAAGCCGTTTTCCCAGTTCAGTGCTACGCCGCTCAAGTTCGGCTTGCCGTTCTTGCGCGAACCTCTGTCGATCTTCCTGTCGTTGCACCTCAGCCCTAAGCCGTTCTTGCTCAAGCTGGTTCTGGTAAAGACGCTGACGCCGCTCCTGTTCATCTTTTCGGGCAGCACGCATACGCTTGCGCTCTTGTTCCAACTTCATGGCCGCCGCCGTAAGGTTCTCCTTCGCCTTCTTCTCAGCCTCGCTAGCTTCACCAATCGCAGCGACTGCCAGCGATTCCCGTTGCTGCGATTCAAGCAACTCACGGTGCAACCAGGCACGCTCTAGGCGGCGTAGTTCGCCTCGAAGCTTTTTGTACCGACGCGCCCGGCCCGCCTGGCGCTTGAGACTGCGCATCTGGCGGCCGACTTCTTCATAAATATCGTCGATCCGAGCCACATCCTGCGCCGTAGCTTCAAGTTTAAGCTGGGTCAAATGACGACGGTGTCTATAGAGGGTAATCCCCGCGGCTTCCTCAAGCGGCGCACGACGTTCCAGCGAACTAGCAGAGAGAATCTGGTCGATCTTGCCCTGCCCGATCTGGAAGCAAGTCCGTGTTCCAAGTCCTGTCCCAGCAAGCCGCTCACGGATATCCCGCAAACGGCATTTGTCACCGTCAAGCAAGTACTCTGAGTCTCCAGAACGGAAAAGGCGACGGGTTATCTTTAGAAGGCTGGGATCGTCACTATCCCCGAAATCATCGGCCTCTGAATCCTCTCTGGAATCAATCTCGATACTGCCTCCGAGAGTATCAATTCTGACTGGGGGGGTTCTGTCACGGGTGGACGTGCCTTCAGCTCTGTCGCTTTGTCTAGCACCATTACCGTTGGCACCATTACCACCCGACCCGTTCGACCCATTTCCCGTTGTTGACTCCAGGCCCGCGACCAAGCGCCCATCCCCATCAGCTTCTGGCCGCACCCCAGTCGCGCCCCCGGCTTCGAGATCAGCAAGTGGGTCAAAACCACCCTGGCCATTCGAAGCACCATTGCTCAAATAGAGGGTGACTTCAGCTAGTCCAATTGCCCGGCGCGTGGCGGTTCCCTGAAAAATGACGTCCTGCATTTGATGGGCCCGCAGCGCACGAGTACTTTGCTCCCCCAGAACCCAGAGAATGGCGTCGGAGATATTGCTTTTGCCGCAACCGTTTGGACCAACGACCGCAGTTATTCCTTCAGGGAAGTCAAGCTCCGCAGCATCGGCGAAAGACTTAAAGCCGCGGATTTCTAGTTTCGACAACTTCCACACGATGCACGGGCCTCAGATCCGTGCCTCCCGAGGTGCGTTAAACCGGACGACTGCTGCGTAGGTCGCCCCTAAGTGCCCGGTCCGGCGGAGTCTAACACCTCCAAATCAAAGCGTAAACGCAAGAACCACTACCTGTTGCGGTGCAAGAAGCGAGTACACTCAATATACGGTGGCATTCTTCCATACCGACTGCACAACCGGCTATCTTCCTGACTATACCGGTCTCCAAGCAACGGATGGCGCTTTGCCAGCCAGGAATACCACCGTTAGACTCTGGTCGGTCGTCAGCCGTAGCCCTGCAGCAAGAGCCTGGACAACTTACAGCCGACGTAGCTCAGTGGCAGAGCAGCTGATTCGTAATCAGCAGGTCCGGGGTTCAAGTCCCCGCGTCGGCTCTTATTGCCTTAATGGGCTTTGGTACGCATTTACAATGGATGCTCGGGCCCCTGGAAATGTGCCGTATCATCGGCTCCTGGAGCTTTTCATCACTGTAGTCCACCTACGCTACGGGAGGAGGCATGCGTGACCAAGGTTTATAGCCTCTCGCAAATCAGCAACGCACTGGAAAATATCGATGTTGTTACTTGTATTGAAGAAGGATTCATTGCCTACTCGCGCAATGAAGTTGTAGTCCCCCCGGTGGGTGAGATGCTCTTTGAAGATCCGCGCGGGGAAGCACACATCAAATACGGATTCATCAAAAACAATGACTATTTCGTCGTCAAGATTGCGAGCGGATTCTACGAAAACTTCAAATTCGGACTTCCAACCAATTCCGGCCTCATGTTGTTGTTCAGTCAAAAAACCGGCGAACTTCTCGCCATTCTGCTCGACGAGGGGCAACTCACCGCAGTTCGAACAGCTGCTGCGGGGGCGGTGGTTGCTAAGTACATGGCACCAACCACGGTGCATCGTATCGGCATTATCGGTGCCGGAGACCAAGCACGGCGACAATTATTGATGCTCGGCTCGGTGATTGCCTGCCGCGACGTCACCGTCTGGGGAGTAAGTCAGGAAGAGGTTGACCTTTACAAGCAGGACATGGAAACACTTGGTTACAGTGTCGACACGACGCTCGATCCGGCCGTTGTTGCCAAGACCTGCAACCTGATCGTGACCGTCACACCCGCCCGGCATCCTTTGCTGCACAACGATAAGGTTCGCCCGGGCACGCATATCACTGCGATAGGCGCTGACACTCCAGAGAAACAAGAGCTCGATCCCAAGATTTTGGCCCGGGCCGACATTGTCGTAGCGGACAGTATCGAACAATGCCAGTCTCGTGGAGAAATCTATCAGGCCACCAAGGCCAGCCTGCTCGAAGATACCAAGCCTATTGAACTCGGCAATCTAATACTCAACCAGCAATTCGGACGGTCATCAGATGACCAACTGACCATCGCCGACCTGACAGGTGTTGCTGTGCAAGATCTTCAAATCAGTAAGGCTGTATATAAGGCATTGAGTTGAGTCGCCTAGGCACCAATTTTGTTCGCCAGCTCCAAGCAAGAAGGGACGGTGACGGGCCCAGTTTGTAAATACAGATAAACGTCGAACTAGGCTCACAACTTATCCTTGACCGAGGTTCACGAAGTCCCTAGGATTCGGCAATTGCTCACCTGGAAGACCTAGGTGCCTAGCTCTGCCGCAGGCAATCTCAGCGATGGGATCTGCAAAATCACACGCACCCCTACACACCCGTCAGCCATACGGAGGCCCGAATTCCGCGGCTCGCTAGAAATAGAAGACTGCCGGTGAGGCTATTCAGGAATCTCCCGACCAGTGTCGCTCACGTTGCCAGAAGCAATTACAGGACCCGTCACACTGCACTCATGAGCCTAGATTGATCGAGATTGAACACGATCCTCGCCGTGCCCAGTTCTAACGCCAGTCGTCTCCACCCCTCCCGTTGGCCCCTTGCTATTTGGACCCTGGGCTCCGCAGGCATTGCGTTTCTGCGGATTGAGTACACAATCGGTTCATTCTCATTCGCACCAGCCTTAGCATTGCTATGTGGGACTTGGCTCGGACCGAAACGAGCTGCGCTGGTTCAATTCGTTGCAACAACGGTAATGATCCCACTAGCTATCGTGTCCCCTGGGACCGTTGCCCCAGGAGAGTGGAGTTTCAGGCTCGGCCTGATCCTGTCTGCGTTAGTTGCCGGTATGATCTCACCAGCAGATGACAATGGCGCGAACCCCGCGCGCGCCGTTTGGTGGACTGTCTTCGGTGTTGCTAGCGCGACCGCATTGTTGGTGATGGTCCTTATACCCCAGATCACAAAGGGCGCCACCGGAGTCTATTTCGCGCTTACCTTCCTTCTAGCAACCGCTATTGCAGTTTTTTACGCTTACAAGATGGTTCCGGAGCCTGGACGAGTCGTGGGTTACTTCTTCTGCCTCCTCCCCTACTACATCATGGGGTTTGCCGGGAACGTCATTTTGGCGGCCTGGAATCCAGATGCAGGGACCGCCGCCAGCATGCCTGAGCGATGGGGGGACATCCTCTTCTATTCCTACTTTTCCCACTTGCCAGGCGAGCTAATTTCCCTAGTTGTAATCGCCTACCTCGTATGTGCGGTTGACCGAAATGGTGCCATGGACGGTCCGCTGGCGATCAGCAGATAACGTTGACGAATTCACGCAATCCCTCCTATACTTCTGCCCTAGGCAGCTTTGCGACTCGCCAGTTTTGGTGGTCGCCGCCGGCTCATTCCCAGGTGCCCGGCGCTAGTAGGGTGCGGATAGATGGCCTGGAGTTTTTCCGCTCACTGCTGAGGGAACGAAGGCGCGTAGCTCAGTTGGGAGAGCGCTTCCCTGACGCGGAAGAGGTCGTCGGTTCGAGCCCGGCCGCGCCTACTAGTTTCCTTACCTGCTTGCCCCGTTACAACACCGATAGCCATAACCGCAGCAGCAATGCCTGAATCAATTGAAATCAAAATTAACGGACAGGAACTTCTCGTTTCTGCAGGAACACGCGTTCGGGATGTCCTTGAGCAACACTGTCCAGAGTGGCTGAAGAACTCGATCGGAGTGTCCCTCAACGATGAGCCTCTAGATTTCCAAATGCCGCTCCATGCCAATGGCGAGCTGACCCCATTGGAGCCTGGCGGGAACGCGCCTTCAATGGCACTTGAAATGTGCCGCCACACCACCTCTCACGTGCTCGCCCAGGCGGTCAAAGAACTATTTAGTGACGTGCAGGTTGGCATCGGCCCACCAACCGCTGATGGCTTCTATTATGACTTTCTGCGTGAAGATCCCTTCACGCCCGAAGACCTACAAGCTATCGAAAAGCGGATGCGCAAGCTGATCAAAACCAACCAAAAATTGGAACGACTCGAAATGCCCAAAGAAGAGGCGGAGATGATTTTCGCCGAGAAGGGCGAAGACTTAAAGGTCGAGCTTGTCCGTGACAAAGGTGGCGGCCAGGTTTCTTGCTACAAGCAGGGAAACTTCATCGATTTCTGTACCGGGCCCCACCTTCCGCACACTGGCAAGATCCCTGCGATCAAACTCTTGCACACTGCCGCAGCGCACTGGCGACCTAAAAGTGGTCGAAAAGATTTCCCCATGATGCAAAGAATTTACGGCACGGCTTTCTTCTCCGCGGAGGACCTCGAAACATTTCTGGACCACCGCGACGAGGCTAAAAAGCGTGACCACCGCCGCCTCGGTATCGATTTGGACCTCTTTCACTTTGACGAAAAGGCCGGTCCCGGGATGGCCTACTGGCACCCCAAGGGCGGCACCATTCGGCATCAGATCGAGGCCTTCTTATGTGATGAACAGCTGTCGCGCGGCTATGACGTTGTCTACACGCCTCACATCGCGCGAAAACACTTGTGGGAAACGTCGGGCCATTACGACTACTACAAGGAAAATATGTTCACGCTGGATGTCGACGAACAGGAATACGTCCTCAAGCCTATGAATTGCCCTGGTCATATCCTGATCTACGAGAAAGGCACTCGTTCGTACCGTGAACTTCCCCTTCGCTATAGCGAATTTGGAACCGTCTATCGCAACGAGCTCTCGGGGGTTCTGCACGGCATGCTGCGCGTACGCGGCTTCACACAAGACGACGCCCATATTTTCTGTCGTCCGGATCAAATACAGGAAGAAGTGTCTGGCGCACTTGATCTCGCGCTGCACGTTATGAAGACCTTCGGCTATGACGAATACCGTATCGACCTTTCTTTGCATGACCCTAGTAACCGGGACAAGTACGCTGGCGACGAAGATCAATGGGGCCTTGCTGAAAGTGCCCTGGCGGACGCTCTCGATTCAATGGGTCTGGTGTATGAGCGTCAACTTAACGAAGCAGCATTCTACGGCCCAAAGATTGATTTTCACCTCATCGATGCACTGGGTCGTGCCTGGCAGGGATCGACAATACAACTGGATTTCAACCTGCCGGAGCGTTTCAACCTCACCTATGTCGGCGACGATGGGTACCAACATCGCACGGCAATGATCCACCGCGCTATTTACGGATCACTGGAGCGATTTGTCGGTGGTCTAATCGAGCACTATGGCGGAGCATTTCCGCTTTGGCTGGCTCCGGTTCAGGTCATCGTATTGCCAATCGCCGACCGTCACATTAAATACGCCGAAGCCATAGCCGAAGCAGCCGAAAAAGCGGGGCTTCGCGCCGAGGTTGATCGCCGCAGCGGCAAACTGGGTGCCAAGATCCGTGATGCACAAACACAGAAACTTCCATTCATGTTAATCGTCGGCGACCGTGACATGGAAAACCAGGAGGTTTCTGTACGTCACCGAACTGTCGGCGACCTAGGAAGCCTTACGATTGAAACGTTTCTGGCGCAAGCCGTGCAAGACATTGAGGCCCGCGCTGTGCGAGAATGGCCGTTGCGCAAGGATGATGCTGCACCGGCTTGACGACTTGTTCGGCTCGCACCGGTGCGCCGGACCATAACAAGGGAGTTAGAGCATTACCGTACAAAAGAAACACCGGATCAACGACCAGATTAGAGTTCCTCAAGTTCGACTGATCGATGCTGACGGCGAACAGCTAGGAGTGGTGCCCGCGGAGGCAGCAATGGCAAGGGCCCAAGAAGCGGAGTTGGACCTAGTAGAGGTCGCGCCTAACTCCGAGCCGCCGGTTTGCCGGCTTATGGATTACGGTAAGCACGCGTATCGGGTAGCCAAAGAACAGAAGCAACGCCCCCACAATACGCAGCTGAAGGAAGTGAAATTCCGTCCAAAGATCGATCAACACGACTACGATTTCAAAATGAAACACATTCATCGATTTCTCTCTCAAGGCCACATGGTCAAAGCAACGATAATGTTCCGTGGCCGTGAGGTCGTTCATCCAGAGTACGGGCGAAAAATATTGGACCGAGTTGTGGACGAGCTCGGCGAGACGGTCCGGATCGACAAGGCCCCACGAATGGAGGGTCGATTGATGTTCATGATAATTACCCCGAGACGAGACTGATTGGATACGCGTCTTTTAGAAACACAGTTCAATAATTTTGAGGACAAGAAATGCCTAAGATGAAGAATCACCGCGGGGCGGCAAAGCGCGTTAAGCGCACCGGTAGCGGCAAATTTTCTCGCCACCACGCGTATGCCGGTCACTTAATGGGACACAAGTCGACCAAGCGGAAACGTAACCTTCGCAAGTCGCAATTGGTTGCTACTTCAGACCAGCACCGCCTCGCTCGGTTACTGCCGGAGCGCTACAGTTAGTTAGTCGGTCGCCAAGATAACGGAGGAATCGCATGGCTCGTGTAAAGCGCGGCAATGTTCACAAGAACCGACGCCGCAACATACTCAAGCAAGCAAAGGGATACTACGGGGCCGACAGCCGACTTTACGCTTCCGCGCGTGACGCAGTCGACCGCGCCATGCAATATGCCTACATCGGGCGTAAGCGAAAAAAACGTGATTTCCGCCGCCTGTGGATTATCCGAATCAACGCCGCTTGTCGTCAGCACGGCATTTCTTATAGCCGCTTCATGGCGGGATTGAAGGCTGCCAACATTGGCCTCGACCGGAAAGTGTTGGCCCAGATTGCGGTCGAAGATCCCGAGGCGTTCGCACAGCTTACCCTTGCCGCTAAAGATTC
>PBHT01000047.1 GCA_002720285.1 Acidobacteriota bacterium
ACTTTCCGCAGGGCACAGTCTTTCTCGTTGTGGTTGACCCTGGGGTAGGTTCGAAGCGTCGGGGACTTGTAGCGGACACAGGTGATTACCGGTTCGTAGCCCCTGATAATGGGGTATTGACGGCAGTGTTTGCCGAGGGTCCACCGAAGACCATTGTCGAGATAACCGAAAGGCGTTACGGTCGTCCAACGGTTAGCCGAACATTTGAAGGGCGGGATCGTTTTGCGCCAGCAGCGGCCTGGCTGGCGAAGGGTACACGGTTAGCGGCACTTGGGCGTCCACTCCAGTTTTATAGAACCATCGAGATGCCAGCGCCGGTAATCGAGACTGAAGCTATCAAAGGTCAGGTAATTAGAGTTGATCGATTTGGAAATGCGGTGACTAATATTGATCGAAATAGTTTTGAACGATTTACTAATGCCAGTGCCGTGCAGGTAAAAGCTGGTGACTATCGCATCGACCGCTTGGTTGCTACCTACGAAGATATTGGTAGCGGTGAGATCTCTGCCCTCTTTGGTAGTACTGACCATCTTGAGTTGGCAGCAAACTCCTCTAGCGCAGCTGAGCGTCTTGGCTTGGAGCGCGGTTCGTTGGTAGTTGTGACCCGAGATTGACGACCAGTTTCAAGGCTTTCTCACGAGGGTGTTTTTACTGCTATTGTTCACCGTGATACCATTCACTGTTTTGCTACTAGGGATTTCATCAACACAACGGTTGTCATCTTAGGAACCGTAAGATCGCGAATCATGCTTGGATTTGATCTCAGCGAGGAACACCGGCTTTTGGAGCAATCCGTTCGTGAGTGGGGATCCAAGGAGGTCGTTCCGAAGATTCACGACCTCGATCGAGCCCACCAGTTCGACCCGACCATTCTTCCGAAAATGGCTGAACTTGGATTACTCGGGGTGTGTGTGCCCACGGCTTATGGCGGTGCAGGTATGGACTACATTAGTCTCGGCCTGGCGAGCGAAGAGCTTGAGTATGTGGATACTTCGTTGCGAGTAATTCTTTCTGTGCACGTTGGTCTTAATTGCCTTTCCCTTTTGACTTGGGGCACGGAAGCCCAAAAGCAACAATATTTGGTTCCGCAGGCACGGGGAGAACGGATTTCAACTTACGGCCTAACGGAGCCGGCGGCGGGTAGTGATGTGCGTGGCTTGCAAAGTATTGCTGAGAAGAAGGGCTCGGACTATTTTCTGACGGGTGAAAAACAATGGATATCACTAGCTGATGTGGCTGACCACTTTTTAGTGTTTGCATGGACCGACGCGGAGAAGAAACGTCAGCGTGACCCATCAGGACTCACAGCGTTTATTGTAGAGCGAGGTTTCAAGGGCTTTTCAAGTGGAACGATGAAGGAGAAGTGGGGCATTTTGGCCGGTAATACGGGTTACTTCAGGATGGACGAAGTGAGGGTGCCACCCGAGAATGTCCTTGGTAAGCCTGGCGAAGGGTTCAAGATTGCCATGTTTGCGTTGGATCAGGGTCGTTACACGGTTGCGGCCGGGGCTACTGGGTTAATTCGAGCATGCCGGGATGCGAGTGCGTCCTACGCGAAGGAGCGACAGGCGTTTGGAGTTGAGATTGCTCAGCACCAACTTGTTAAGGCGATGATTGCTCAAATGGAATCTGACTATCAGGCGGCGAGGTTGCTTTGGCTGCGATCAGGTTGGATGAAGAATGAAGGGAAACGAAACACTCGGGAGACCAGTCTGGCTAAATGGTTTGCAACTATCGCATCGGAACGTGCAGCTAGCGATGCGGTCCAGGTTCACGGTGCGAACGGGTATTCTGACGAGTATCCTGTTGGCCGGTTCTTCCGAAACTGCAAGGGAGCAGTAATCTACGAGGGAACACGAGAAATCCACACTCTAATGCAAGCAGATTATGTTCTTGGCTATAGACAGGATGGCCTAACTCGGTGCCAGTTGCCAGCTTATGTGCCGTCAGAGTGATGAACACTCTGTTCTGAGGACGAACTGATGAACTCAGATCTCTCTCTCGATTTTCTCACTGTAGTTGAGCAGGCGGCTATTGCTTGTGCCCATACGATGGGTCAAGGGGATCGCCACCAATCAGACCTAGTGGCGGTTGAAGCGATGCGTCAGTCGATGGACGCCGTGCCGATGAATGGGACTGTCGTCATTGGGGAAGGTGAGCGGGACGAAGCCCCGATGCTGTTTATAGGTGAAAAGGTTGGCAAGGCCCAACACGACTCAGGGTCCTATCCAGAAATTGATATAGCTGTTGATCCACTGGAAGGTACTAATTTGTGCGCAACGGGCTCACCAAATGCGATCGCCGTCCTGGCGGCCGCCGACCAAGGTGGATTACTGCATGCACCTGATATCTACATGGAAAAACTGGTCGTTGGGCCCAGCTGTAAGGAGGCGGTGAGTCTCGATGCGTCTGCGTCTAAGAATCTCGGTGCTATCGCCGAGTGTCTTGGCCGCCGAGTTGAGGACCTTGTTGTAGTGGTTTTAGACCGGTCTCGCCATAAGAAACTAATTGATGACATTAGGGCAGCTGGTGCTCGAATTCTATTGATAACGGATGGTGATCTATCAGCGGGAATCTCAGCGGCAGTGGCAGGAAGCGGAATCCATGCAGTGATGGGCACGGGTGGCGCACCTGAAGGAGTTTTGGCAGCAGCAGCCGCGCGATGTTTGAATGGTGAGATTCTCGCCCGCCTTGTGGTTAGGAAACCGGAAGATGAGGAGCGGTGCCGGGCCATGGGCATCAGTGATTTGAAACGGGTTTATCGTGCTCGCGATTTGGCATCAAGTGAATCGATTATCTTTGCTGCCACCGGGGTAACGGAAGGGACCCTCATGCAAGGCGTTCGGTTTTTCGGTGATGGGATACGCACCCATTCATTGATTATGCAAACGCAACCTCACCAAGTGCGGTTCGTAGATACTATTCACGTTAGAGGAAAGTCCACCGAGACGCTAGTCCGGTTCTAGTCGAGGGCAGGCCTATTAAATAGGCTGCGGCTCATTATTGAACGACCTCCCTTCCAAGAAGCACCAATCCGGGCATGATTGGTGGCGAAATCAAACGGCTCTTACGGTCGCCACTTTCATCGGTTCGGCCGGATTCACTCTAGTCATGCCATTTCTGCCGTTGTATTTCCGAGTCCTTGGTGTAACTGATGTTGGGGCAATTGCGGTATGGACTGGTGTCAGCGTGGGAATCACGCCGGCAGTTGCGGCCGTTATGACTCCGCTCTGGGGCAGACTTGGTGACCGCGTTGGGCGCAAGCCAATGGTCGCTAGAGCCCTGATGAGTTTTATCGTCGTAATGAGCGCTCTAGCATTCGTTACAGCGCCATGGCAGGTATTTGCTCTTCGTTTCTTGCACGGTGTGTTCGCTGGATACGGAGCACTGACGCTGGCCATGGCCGCGGAATCGGCACCGGCCGACCGGATGGCTCGTGCAATCGGGCTTGTGCAAATGGCCCGAAGGCTCGGTCCGGCAATAGGCCCGGTCATAGGTGGTTTAGTGGCCGCTCTGTTCGGTTTAAGGCAAGCGTTTCTCGTGGCGGCGTTTCTATACGTGGTAGCCATGGTGGTAATGCTGTCGCTCTATCGTGAGCCGCCTCGCATTTTCTCTCAGCCATCTGACGATGTTGAGCCGAAAACTGTTCGCCAAGTAATCAGGTATAAGGGATTAGCTTTGATGATGGGCGTAATCTTTACAATGCAATATGTTGAACGTAGCCTAGGCCCGGTTTTGCCCCTCTTCGTGGGGTCGCTTGGAGTGTCGATGGGCCAGGTTCCACTGTGGTCTGGAATTCTTTTTTCTCTAGTTGCCGGCGCTGGGGCCGTTGGCAACCATCTATGCAGTCGTGTGCTTGAACGTTATTCACCGGGCTCCGTGATTCTTGCGAGCATTTTCGTGGCTACCGGCGTTGCTGCTATTGTGTCTGGTGCTACGCAAGTACTGTTGCTCGTGGCAGCATTGCCATTATTCGGCCTTGCGATCGGAATCGGTTCCACTGCCGCCTACACAATTGCTGGGCAGGTGATCCCTTCTGATGCGCAAGGTGTTGGTTTCGGTGTCTTGTCAAGTGCGTCAATGGTTGGGTTGGCACTTAGTCCTGTGCTAAGCGGTTTACTAGGGAGTGTTAGTCTACGGAGCGTCTTTCTAGTTGATGCATTACTGCTAGTGGCATTGGGTGTAGTCGGAGGTTCCAGTTTTCGCAGAATAGTGGCCATGAGAGATTTGAAACCGGCCAAGTCGTAGTCGTTATTCGTCGTCACCAGGTGACTTTCGGTATTTGCGTCGACGAGGAGGACGTTTGGTGCGGTTTTCATGAGGGCCCCCACGTTGACGGGGGAGCGGTACTCTCGGAGTTTTGGGCTTTCGTCGTATGCGTTTTGGTGTCATTTGAGAGTCTTTTGGGAATTATCGCATGTCTAAAGAAGTTCTCGTTTGTCCTGACGAATTCGCCTCAGAAATTATTGACCGGGTTGCCAATGCAGTGTCGGAAGGTCAAATCGTCGTTTGTCCGACAGATACTCTGTATGCCCTTGTTGCAGATGCGAAGAACTTAACTGCAATGGAGCGGATTTATGCAATCAAGAGTAGATCGACCAACCAGCCATTACCGCTTATTGCGGCGGACGTGCAACAGGTGAACGAACAGGTTGGAACTCTTTCCCAGCTCGGTGAACGCCTAGCTTCAACTTATTGGCCTGGCCCTCTAACTTTGGTTGTACCAGCTCACACTGCCCTTGGGGATCAGTGTAAGGCCGCTGACGGCTCTGTCGCTGTTCGAGTGCCCGATCAGAGTTTCACTAGAGAAGTTATAAGTGAAGTGGGCCATCCAGTTACGGCAACGAGCGCCAATGTTTCTGGCGATACTGCGATCAGCCGAATAGAAGATTTAACTCAAGAGATTCGAGATGGTGTTGACTTGATTATTGATGTGGGAAAACTTGTAGGTGGTGTACATTCAACAATCGTTGATGTTCGTTATGCAACGCCGAAATTGATTCGAGACGGGGCAGTTCCTTGGAATCGCGTGTTAGAATCGCTTCAGTGATGCGCCGAGAGTCTGAGCGCGCCTTCCAATCATCAGTGACACCTTCAAAATCTCAGCGAGTGGCCCTGATTGGACTAACTGCGGGCGATCGCGATTCAAGCGAGTCGTCACTTGAGGAGTTGGCTCGGCTTGCCCAAACAGCAGGCGCTATTCCGGTGTTTCGAATTCTTCAGGAACGTCGTCGGCCACACCCTGGAACTTTCCTTGGACTAGGAAAGGTTAAGGAATTAGGAAGGGTTTGTGCGGAGCATGATATCAACGTTGTGATTGCAGATGGTGAGCTTTCGCCGGTCCAGCAAGGAAATCTTGAAGAGATTGTCCAATGTGGTGTTATCGATCGGACCCAATTAATTCTAGACATTTTCGCTCGTCGCGCTCGTAGCAGTGAAGGTAAGCTTCAGGTTGAACTGGCGCAACTACGATATTTACTACCCAGACTTATTGGATTCGGGCGGGCGCTGTCACGTCTCGGAGGAGGGATTGGAACTCGAGGTCCTGGTGAGACGAAACTCGAAACGGACCGTCGGCGTATTCATCGTCGTTTGTCATCAGTCAAACGTCAGATCGAACGTGTGAGAAAGCATCGTGCCCAACTTCGCGCAAGACGCACTAAGCGGCAATTACCTACGATAGCACTTGTTGGTTATACCAATGCTGGTAAGACTACGCTGTTTAATCGGCTGACGGGAGATGACGCTGTGGCTTCAGATGCGTTATTTGTAACCTTAGATCCGTTAGTTCGACGGCTTCGCCTTTCTGATAAAAGAACGGTGCTGTGCTCTGATACCGTAGGATTTCTTGATCGTCTTCCACATACCTTAGTGGCAGCTTTTCGGGCTACATTGGAGGAAGTGGCAGGTGCTGACCTTGTTGTACAGGTGTGTGACTCGTCAAGTCCAGTGAGAGATGAACATGTTAGGGCGGTCCAACGTGTACTTGCTGAGATTGGAGCTGACACGGTGCCTTGCGTAGTCGTCTGGAATAAGAGCGATTTAATCACTAGTGAGGAGCGGCGCCGAATCCGTTTACGTGAACCTGGGTCCGTGTGCCTGTCGGCAGTTGACCCCTCAAGTCGGTCAATTGCATTGGAGCTGATCGAGAAGGGACTTAGGCGGACAGCTGCTGAGGGTCAATATTGTGAAACGGGACGGACAGCCTAAACTAACCAAGGCTTGCTTAATTAGACCGTTATGAGAGGGAACTTATTTAGACGCGATCGACTCTTTGTCCTACTGTTTGTAGGCATAATTTGGACAGTTGGGTGTGCTCCGACCCCGACCCCGGTAGCGCCTGGAGTGTCTCAATTTCCCAACTTCATCTTTCCGACGGTCCCTGACTCGATGGTTAATTCTCCTGTGGTAAGCGAGCACATCGAGGCTTGGCGGAGACTACAGGCTGGTGACTTACTTTCGGCAACTGCTGGGTTTTCGGAGGTGCTTTCGGCGAACGAAATATTCTATCCGGCTGAGACGGGCCTCGGGTATGTAGATATCGTTGCCAGACGATTGGATGATGCGTTAGAGCGATTCGGTTCTGTATTGGAGGACGTGCCTGGTTATGCCCCTGCTTGGGTTGGTCGAGGAGAGGCGCTATTAGCTTCGGGGCGAGAGGTAGAGGCGATGTTGGCTTATGAATCGGCACTAGTCGCGGATTCTAATCTTTCTGACGTTCGCCGAAGGATTCAGGTGCTTCGCTTTCGTAGGGTTCGTGTTGCTATCGAGATAGCTCGGGCAGCGGAACAGGCCGAGCGCTATGGGGAAGCACGACAGGCATACGAGGAGGCCCTGACTATTGCCCCTAACAGTGGAGTGGTTTACCGAGGGTTAGCGTTTATCGAACACCGGCTTGGTGATCTTGGACGGGCGCTTGAGCATGTTATGAGAGCGAACGACCTTGAGCCGAGCGATCCGGAAGGCTTAACGCTTCAGGGAGAGATTCTCGAATCTCTCGGCGATCTTGAGGGCGCAGAGACCGTATTTTCGCAGGCGGCACGTATCGATCCAACGCCGGACCGGCGTGAGAATCTTAACCGCGTCCAGGGTCGACTAACCGCTTTACGTTTACCTCCGGAATATCGCGCCATTCCGACTAAAGACCGGATAACTCGTGCTGAGTTGGCTTCAATAATTGGGTTAAATCTTGACCGACTTCTGTCAAGTTCTGAACAAAACGTAACAGTGCTTACTACCGACACACGAACTCACTGGGCTTACCAATGGATTCTTCTCGTAGTTGAGGCAGGAGTCATGGAGGTGTTTTCAAACCATACTTTTCAACCAGAAAGTTTCGTGGATCGTGGCGGGCTTGCTCAGGTTGTCAATCGCGTGTTGACACTGATTGTTAGACGAGATCCAAGCAGTGGTGCAAGCTGGCAAGCAGTTCGGCGACAATTTACCGATGTCGACCAGCAGCATTTACTGCACGAGGCTGCATCGGTGGCAGTAGCCGCCGAGGTTTTACCTGTTCTCGAGGGTAATCGCTTTGGATTAACCGATTCTGTTAGCGGTCGTGAAGCTTTAGCAGCGGTGGGCCAACTTGAAGGATTGCTAGTCCCTGAGAAGTAAACGTTATGGCCGTAATAACATTAGCAAACCAACTTACGCTATTACGGATGCTACTAATCCCAGCATTTGTAATTTTGACGGCCTATCACTTCTTGGGATGGGCACTCGTCACGTTTGTCGTCGCTGGTGTGACGGATATGCTGGATGGTGTTATTGCTCGGTGGTCGAATGAACGGACAAAGATTGGTGCATGGCTAGATCCAGCTGCAGACAAACTTCTCTTATTAACCGCTTTCGTTGTTCTAACGCTTCCAGAGCTTAACCTAACGAATAAATTGCCAATTTGGTTAACGGTGGTGGTTATTAGCCGTGATGTCATCATTGTGCTTACAGTCGCGATCGTTAATTTGGCCGTTGGACCTCGGACATTTCTCCCGTCAGTATTCGGAAAGCTGGCCACCGGAACCTACGTCGTGACAACAGTTATCGTGATGACTTTTAATTACCTTGAACAAAAGTCGGTAGCTGTCGATGTATGTATTTACGCCTCGCTCCTGATTGCTCTTGTTTCTGGTTTGCACTACATTGCACACGCTGCAAGAGTCGTCAATCGTCGCTGATCGTAATAACTCAAGATCGGTTTAGTGTGAAGATTAGGCGATTCTCTGTTTTACATACTCAATCGTCCGACTAAGGCCTTCGTGAAGGTTAACGTGAGGAGTCCATCCTAAAAGCTCTCTAGCTTTTGTGATGTCAGGTTGGCGCACCTTGGGATCGTCAATGGGGAGGCGTTGATGGATGATCTGGCTACGCGAACCGGTCATCGTAATGATCTCTTGGGCGATCTCGTTGATTGTCATTTCTTTTGGATTACCCAAATTGACCGGGTCGTTGGTATTCGATTCCATCAGCCGCAGGATTCCGTCCACGAGGTCACTTATGAAGCAGAAACTTCTAGTCTGATTACCGTTACCGAAGACGGTTAAGTCCTTTCCGGCGAGCGCCTGTGCAATAAAGGTGGGAATAGCCCGACCATCGTTAACGCGCATTCGTGGACCATAGGTATTGAATATTCTAGCGATTTTCGTGTTCACCCCATGATACCGATGGTAGGCAACTGTGATTGCCTCCGCAAAGCGTTTCGCCTCGTCATAGACACCTCGAGGACCGATCGGATTCACGTTGCCCCAGTACGACTCGGGCTGTGGATGTTCAAGCGGGTCACCGTAGACTTCTGAAGTAGAGGCAAGTAAGAATATTGCTCCCTTTGCTTTCGCAAGTCCCAAGGCCTTGTGGGTACCGAGTGCGCCGACCTTCAGTGTTGGAATCGGCCATTCAAGATAGTCAGTTGGGCTGGCTGGGCTAGCCCAGTGCAACACAAAGTCTACCTGGCCATCAATTGAAATATGCTCTGTCACATCGTGGTTGATGAATTTGAATCTTTGATTGTCCAGATGCTTAATGTTGTCTGCGCTTCCAGTTAATAGATTATCTAGGCCAACTACGTTATGCCCTTGGTCTAAGAGACGATCTGCTAAATGAGATCCAATGAAGCCAGCGATTCCAGTAACGATAATACGTGCAGACATGGGAGAGAGTACGGAGTAATCAATATGCGCGTAAATGAAAGAGGCCTCTCACAATGGTTAGCCATAGGATCTTAAAGTCTAGACTTACGGACCAGTTCTCTATGTAGTGCAGGTCAAACTCAATGCGTTTTTCAATTGAAGTGTCGCCGCGCCACCCGTTCACTTGAGCCCACCCAGTAATGCCAGCCTTAACTTTATGACGAAGCATATACTGTGGATATCGATGTTTAAACTGTTTCACAAAGTACGGCCGCTCAGGTCGTGGGCCGACTAAAGACATATCGCCACGAAGTACATTCCAAAGCTGTGGAAGCTCATCGAGATAGAAGCGACGAAGCCAAGCGCCTATAGGTGTGCGGCGCGGATCATTGTCCCGCGACCAGACCGGCCCGGTTTCTCCTTCAGCCTCGTATTGCATGGAGCGAAACTTGTACACTGTGAACGAACGACCATCTAACCCCATTCGTTCCTGTCGATAGATAACTGGTCCTGGGGATGCAGAGCGGACAAGCAGAGCGATCACAGTCATGGGAACTGAGAAGGTCAAAAGGGCCGTCACCGACAGGCACACATCGATTATTCGCTTGAAAGCGGTGTTAATGCCGTGCAGGGGCACGTCGTTAACGCTGATGATTGGAATCCCATCGAAATCTTCTAGACCAGCGCGAAGTGCGATAAATTGAAATAGGTCTGGAACGACCTTTACCTCCACACATTCCCGGCTGGCGTCCTCAATGAGCGACAGCATCATAACGTGTTTCTCAAGAGGGAGAGTGATGTAAAGTAAGTCTACTTGCTCGCTGATGAGCAAGTTATCGGTTTCATCGAGAGCCCCAAGGAGCGGAAGTCCTCGGTATCCAAGACGATCCTCGGTAGCGCGATCGTCAACGAAACCGATCACCTGATAGCCGAGTTCACGGTGTTGTAGACACTTATCGGCTACGAGACGACCTAAGTCACCGCTGCCTGCGATCAGAACACGCTTGAGCCCGATACCAGCTCGCCAACGGCGCTCAAAGACGGTCCGAACGAATTCCCGAAGACTATACGAGGCAACGGTGTTTACTAAAAGAAACAACACCCAGACCAGTTGGGAAACCTCGTATGCTCCACGTTCCTTGAGTGCAGATGGTAGGAGGTAAGTCTGAATATACAGGGTCGTTACGATACCCAAGACGACTGCGATCACATTACCAACTAAGACGCCGAAAAAGTCATCGAGGCGGGTTCGGTGACGTCGGAGTCTGTACATTCCGTGAACTTGGAACGCGACAGGGACAATTAAAGCGACTAACGGTAGGACGTTAAGATATTGCGCAAAGGGTGGATAACCGCGAGTTACAGGTATTAAATCGATTTCGAAACGGATAGCGTAGGCCAACATGAAGGCGGCCATCCCCAATATTGCGTCAGATACAACATGTAGAGTGACAAGAAGCTTAGCCCGGTTCGTTATCATCGAGCCCCGTCTTCGAGAGGTGCGATCATGCCTGATACAGCCTCGCTGATATTTGAGAGGAAATGTTCCTGCGAAAATCTTAAGGCATGCGTCCTGATCGCTGATTTATCAAACTTTGATATCCGATTGCTGCAAAGCACGCTTGCGAAAGCTGCTGGCGAGCACTCGTTAACAAGAACACCAGTTACTTCGTTGATAACGGTCTCTTGGGCACCTCCACGATTCAGTGCTATAACAGGGCATCCACACGCTTGAGCTTCCAAGGGTGCGATACCAAACTCCTCTTCGCCCGGAAGGAGAAATACCTTGGCTTGGCGGTACTGCTCACGCACCGCTTCATCGTTCAGGTTCCCAAAGAACTTAACCTTGGGACCGGCGAGTTTGCGAAGTCGTTCCATTTCAGGTCCAACGCCAATAATGCGAAGCGGAATGCCGGCAAGGCGACACGCTTCGATGGCAAGGTCTATTCGCTTATACGGTACAAGCGCCGACACAATTAGGGCTGCTGGGCTCGCTTCCGTGGGAGCCGGATGAAAGAATGCCGTGTCGACTGGTGGATACACCACTGCCGCGGGCCGATTATAGTAGCGCTGGATCCGACCTGCAACATGGTTGGAGATTGCTACATAGCGGTCAACTCGACCAGAGGTGCCTGCATCCCATCGAGCTAGTTGACGAAATACTGGCCGCGCGAGAGCATTCGCGACTGGTCCAATTCGTTCAACACCGAAATAGACTTCGAATTGATCCCAAGCGTAGCGCATTGGTGTAAAGCAGTAGCAAAGATGGCGAGCCCGGCCAGGTTTTACGATTGACTTGGCCACGCAATGGCTAGTGCTGATTATGAGGTCGAAGCGATCGAAGTCGAACTGTTCGATGGCAATTGGGAAAATTGGCAGGTAATGGCGATAAAGTCGTCTACTGAATGGCATTTGTTGGACAAATGACACGTGAGGCTGTCGTTCTTCGAGCAATGATGAGACTGTTCCAGGATGATGAAGCAAGGTAAAGAGTTCAGCATTAGGATACAGTCGACAAAGCCCTTCAAGAGCGCGCTCCCCACCGCGCATACCGGTTAACCAGTCGTGAACAAGAGCGACTCGGCTCTCATGGTTTAATGGTGCCCGATTAAACTCAGGCATTGTCCATACCTAGTTTACCGGATGGGCGATTGTCGGAATGTGATGTTTCACGATAAATTTCTAGAATACGTTTAATAGATCGATCCCAAGAAAACTGCTTGGCGCGTGTCCGACCTTTGGTTACAAGCTGTTCCCTAAGAATATCGTCTTCTAAGACACGGCAAATCCCGCTAGCGATTTCATCTTGACTTTTCGGGTCAACTAGAACTGCGGCGTCTCCGGTCACTTCTGGGAGGGAAGAAACGTTGGACGTAACAACCGCGGTCCCGCTGGCCATGGCTTCGAGGGGCGGTAATCCAAAACCTTCGTAGAGTGAAGGAAAAACAAATGCTCGCGCGAGGTGATATAGGACTCTAAGTGTTTCATTGGGCACGAAGCCGAGGAAGCGAACAGAACGATGTAGCTGATATCGATGCACGGCTCGTCGCAATTTTGCATAGCGAGTAATGTCGTCTCCGATAATTAATAGAGTGAGGTCGTCATGTCCAAGAGAGCGAACCTTGTAGAATGCATCGAGTAGTCGTTCTAGGTTCTTATGTGGATGTACATTGCCTACATACAGCAGAAATGGCGCTTGCAGCTGATAACGTTCTCTGATCCGTTCTACGTTTTGATCAGGAGGCGGAACAAAGAAACAGTCATCGATCGCATTTGGTATTACAGTAATTTTATCGGCTGGGATGTCAAAAAAATTAAGGATGTCTAGTTTCGAGGCTTCTGAGACTGTAAGGACTCGATCTGATCGGTGGGTGGCCGTCCAAAGTGCGGCCCGGGCGTATCCATGGGCGAGTCGATTAGGTAGATACTGAGGGAATCTAAGGTGGATGCAATCATGAATTGTTACGATGGACCGACAAGGGGTCAGGGCAGGCAATGTGTAGTGCGGTGCGTGAAAAAGATTAACACCTTCCCTCTGAAGTTGGAATGGGATGCGTATCTGTTCGCTGATTGAGTATGGGCCCGCAGGTTGTGAAACTAGTCGAAAATTCTCCCCGAGATTAGCCGCAAAAGTCTGATCGTCTGGTTTGCACAATAATACATATTCAGTCGTGGAATCGAGCCGATGCAGATGTGTTACCAGGTTCCTGACGTAGGTTCCTATTCCGTAGTCGTGTAACTTTCTAACGTCAATAGCGATACGCAAGGCTCATTCCTTATTCGGGATAAGTGTATCAAAGCACTTATAAGGTTCTCCAAGGGCAGGTTGTCTCGGCATCGTCAGATGCGCTGGCAAAATCGAAGGTAAGATCTCAAAATTGGCGCCCAAAACGGATGATGTTTGTCGTAAAAAGCTAACTGGCTCCGGCGGTAGGCTAAAGCGGTGGCTTTTGGCGCTGTAGCAGCCGACTGACCGCGTATGTGTTGAACTTCAGAAGCTGGGGTAAAGAGTATCCTGCGTTGCCGAGAACGGATTGCAGCACAAAAATCTACGTCTTCTATATACATAAAAAAACGTTTATCAAAAAAACCAACTGCCTCGGCATCGACTCTGCGTACGAGTAGGCAGGCTCCGCTAACCCAATCAGGAAAATGAACGCGGTTTGCCCGATTCCTAATGAGAGAGGTCACGGGCGGAAATCCGTGACCGTATAACCAGGTGAATATTTTGTGTTGAATTTGGTTAAAAGGTCCGAGCATCGGGCCCCATGACAACTCGACGGAACCTGCGCCATCCACGAGACGAGGTCCAGCAACAGCGCACTCATCATCGCTCATAAGGGCATCCACTAGACGGTCAAGCGCGCCTTCAGGTACAACAGTATCGGGGTTCAGGAGTAATACCAGCGGTGCTTTAGTGTGAGCGAATCCAATGTTACAGCCTTCAGCAAAGCCAACATTCTCTAGTAATGGGACGATTCGGACTTTTGGCCATTTTTCGTGCACAGAAACTACATTGTTATCATTTGAGGCATTGTCCACGACAATAACCTCGTGTGGTCCTGATGGTGGATGGGCGTGCAATGAGAGTAAGCAGCGGTCCAAGTGATTTGCAGCGTTAAAACTGACGATGATGATGTCAAGCGCACTCATACTGCCGCACTTTCGATGACGTCGAGGGTGAGTTCGGCCGTACGCTTCCAGGAATAGCGGTCTATTACGTGGTCGACTGCTTGGGAAGTACTATTTAGGCCTGTGATGATTGCATTGGCGATGCTGTCGAGATCCCCTGGGACTGCGTATATTGCGGCTTCACCGTAGACCTCTCTGGCCACTTCTGTGTCGAGAACGACCAATGATTGGCCGGCTGCTAAGGCTTCTAGTGGCGGAAGGCCAAAGCCTTCGTATTCCGAAAGAAAGGCGAACACACGCGCCCGACCGTAAAAGCTGGTAAGGCGTTTGTCGTCCACCCAACCATCGATAGACACTCGGTCGTCAATTCCAAGGGCCTTGCTAAGTTGTCCGAGATGTTCGAATGGGTAGGTTCGGTTACTTCCGATCACGGCTAGTCTAGCCTCAGGTGCCTGTGTCAACACTCGAGTGAACGCAGAAAGAAGCCAGGGCAAGTGGCGGCGGGTAAAGATCGATCCGACAAAAAGTATCAAAGGTTCTTGGTCTTCTGGAGAGTTGGCCGAGGCCAAGTAATCATCTGCAGCCAGTGGGATCACAGTTATTCGTTCAGGTTGGACATTTAGCCAGTTAACGATTTCACTTTTTGAGAAGTTGGATATGGTCAAGATTCTGTCGGCGCGAGACACTGCACGACTCGCAAGGTAGCGGCGGCGAAGGCCTTCCTTCCATCTAAACCACTCAGGACGTGCAACAAATGACACGTCTGGGATAGTCACTACTATGG
Organism: Acidobacteriota bacterium; assembly: GCA_002720285.1. Classification (GTDB taxonomy): domain Bacteria; phylum Acidobacteriota; class Vicinamibacteria; order Vicinamibacterales; family UBA823; genus UBA11600. Next base: position 14,539 of record PBHT01000047.1, read on the forward strand.
GACACTTAACTCTGAGCGGAGCAGAATAAGCTGGTGAAAAGAACACGTCTGGCTTTACTGAGTTGACGGCAGGTGGAAGGGTTACTTGCTCCCACCAACTCCCTGTGGAACCAGGAACCACCTTGGTTCTAAATTGGCCACTATTTGCAGACAGAAGAGGGGGGAGTCGGTCTCCAGCTTCTGGCTTCCTAGGGAAATAAAGTGTGAATCTATGTGTCTTTCCGCGAGTTGAATCCGCCCACTTCTGACATAGGTTTGCTAAATAGCGTCCGATTCCGGTCGTATAGCCAAGCAACTCACGAGCGTCGATGCCTATGTCCATTAGCTGAGGCGGAGGTGAGCCTCATAATCCTCGGCGGTGGCGAACCGCAGTTTCATACGCACTAAGAAGGATGCGCGCCGACTTATCCCAATTATAAGCCTGCGATTGAATGAGACCACGGGCTACGCTCCTATCAGCGTATTGCCGATCATCCAGGATCCTGGCCATGGACGCTTCGATTGCACTTTCGTCCTCGGGGTCAACAAGAGTGCCGGCATCACCAACCGTCTCTGGTAAAGCGCCTCGGTTTGCGGCCACCACTGGGACTCCCACGGTCATTGCTTCGAGAGCAGGAAGGCCGAAGCCTTCATCCAGCGATGGTAGGACCACCATGCTGGCGCGGCGATAGAGGTCATAGCACTGGTCCCGAGAGACGTAGCCTAATACTCGAACCTTGTTATTAAGTGGCGATGCCTCGAGTTCTTTGAGCTCGTCTATTCCGGTCGGTGAGATTTGGCCAGCTAGAACAAGTTCTGGAGTGTCGGCGCGATGGTTAGCGAGCGAACGGTAAGCTCGCAATAATGTAGGGAGGTTTTTTCTTGGTTCGATCGAGCCAACGAAGAGAATATGTCCCTTATACGCTGGTGCGCTACGTGGCCTCCAGGCTGGGGCACCATTGGTGCAAAGGATAATTCGCTTCATCGGGATACCTAATTGTTTGCTTACGAGCGATGCTGTGTATTGGGAAGGTACAATTACACCATCTGCTCGCTTAGCGTGTTGTTCAGCTAAGGCTGGATAGTCGGAGCGTATCTCAGCTGATGTGTGGTCAGGATGGTTAAGGAAGTAAAGGTCGTGGATGGTGACGAAACACGCTGCTTGCCGTGAGGGGATCATGAGTGGATGCGGTGAATGGACCACGTCGTAATGTCCTGCTAGGAGTTCGATGGAGGGCCACTCTACGTTATGCCAAAGCCAGTTAAGGCAACGGACTGGAATACGTCGATCAACAACGTGCGCATTATCTACGGTGTTTGGCGACAGCCGATGACGCAAGGAGCTTGAAAAAATTGTTACCGACACATCTCTGCAGGAACCCTCTGCAGCGATTGCCTGGGAAAGGTTGTGAGTGTGTTCACCAACACCAGTAGGCTGGTGTAGTGCAGGGCGATAGTCGATGAGGATGCGCACGTTGGACTGCTTGAGGTCCTGAACCTCACTTGGTTGAGGAGAGCCAACGTCCGGGTGGTCCCGGACGGTTACCGATGATAGCAGAGACACCTCAAAGACAAAAGGTTTGAAGTGCGCAACCCCTTATTAATCAATAGCTTGACTGGTTATGCAGCCAATGTTACCGTTGATTCTTTGTCGATTGGGATGAGCGACCGACTGTTTCGAGTGGTAGTCAGACGACGGAGGCTGTTCGAATGAAGATCACAGTGGTTGGCACTGGCTACGTGGGTCTAGTTGTAGGAGCTGGCCTTGCCGAACACGGCAACGATGTTGTGTGTGTTGACATCGACCCTGAGAAGGTTCGCACTCTTCAACGAGGAAAGATTCCAATATTCGAGCCTGGCCTTGAGGAGTTGGTGAAGCGAAATCGATCGGAAAAACGTTTAAGTTTTACCCTAGAGCTTACCAAAGCTGTTCGCCGATCAGCCGTCGTTTTCATCGCAGTTAGCACTCCCGAAGGGGAGAGTGGGAACGCGGATATCAACCAGGTGTTCACAGCTGCCCGAGATATTGCTCGTGCGATATCAGGATTTACCGTAGTGGTGATAAAGAGCACGGTCCCTGTCGGTACCGCTATGCGAGTCAGAGAGATAATCGACCACGAAACCAAGCACCCGTTTAGTGTTGTAAACAACCCTGAGTTTCTAAAGCAAGGTGCTGCAGTCGACGATTTCCTAAAACCGGCTCGGGTTGTAGTTGGAGCTGAAGATTCTCTGGGTGCTGAGATTATGAAGAGGCTCTATGTGCCTCTCACACGTACTGGCGCTCCAATTCTCATCATGGATCACGCAAGTGCCGAGCTTGCAAAGTATGCCGCAAATGCAATGTTGGCGACAAGAGTGTCATTCATGAACGATATTGCAAACGTTGCCGAGCAGGTCGGTGCAAATATTGACAGCGTCCGGCATGCGATAGCGACCGATCCTCGTATTGGTTCCGCGTTCTTGTTTCCTGGAGTCGGCTACGGAGGAAGTTGTTTTCCTAAGGATGTCAAGGCCTTGCAGAACACGGCCAGAGCTAGCGGCTATGACTCTAAGTTACTTGCCGCGGTAGAGGCTATTAATGATGGCCAGTGGGTACGATTTGTCGACAAGATTAGGGCGCACTTTGGTGCACTCACTGGAAAAAAACTTGGTGTGTGGGGATTAGCATTCAAGCCGCGTACTGACGATATGCGTGAGGCGCCCTCGGTTCCGATAATTGAACGGCTATTGGCTGAGGGTGCCACGGTGCAGGCGTACGATCCCCAGGCCGAGCAAGCCGCGCGACGTATATTTGGTTCAAGCCTGTCGTATGTAAATCGGAGTTACGATGCGATAAAAGGGGTAGATGCTCTGTTGATCGTAACCGAATGGAATGAGTTTCGTGAACTTGATTTTGAGAAGGTGCGATCCTTAATGCGTAGTCCAGTGATTTTTGATGGAAGGAACCTATTCTCTCCTGAAGAGATGCGTGACCATGGCTTCGTTTATGTTTCTATTGGTCGGCAATCGTGAGTAATGTGCTGGTTGTTGGTGGTGCGGGATATATCGGCAGTCATGCGTGTCTGGCCCTGCGTGAGGCCGGGCATGAAGTGGTTGTATACGACAACCTTTCTACTGGGCATCGCGAGGCAGTCCTAGGTGGTGTGCTTGTTGATGGTGATGTCAGGGATGTTGAAAAACTCAAGGAAGCCTTGAGGAACTATAGAGTGGCGGTCGTGATGCATTTCGCGGCCCTTATTTCGGTGGCGGACTCGGTATCGAATCCAATTGCATACTACGAGGCCAATGTTGAAGGTACGCTGTCACTTCTCAGTGCAATGGTAGATGTGGGAGTTGAGGTGATGGTGTTCTCATCTACGGCTGCAGTCTACGGGAAGCCAGATTATTCGCCAATGTGTGAGGATCATCCGACTAGGCCACTGAATGCATACGGAGAAAGCAAGCTAGCAATTGAACGTGCTTTTCCTCACTATGAACGAGCTTACGGCCTCAAGATCAGCAAGTTGCGTTATTTCAATGCTAGCGGTGCCGACTCGAAAGGTCGTCTTGGAGAAGTGCATGACCCGGAAACTCATCTGATACCACGAGCGTTCAACGCAGTCCTAGGCGGGGCTCCACTTGAGATCTTTGGAGAGGAGTATTCAACCCCAGATGGAACCTGTCTGAGAGATTTCGTGCACGTCACAGATTTAGCGGATGCTCACGTCCGTGTGCTTAGGCATCTTCAAGACGGGGGCGAGTCAGGTGTTTACAACGTTGGAACAGGCAGTGCTTATTCAGTTAGGGAAGTTATTCAAATGGTCGAGAGGGTGACTGGTCAAAGGGTCCCCACCATAAGTTCTCCGCGACGCATTGGCGACCCGAGCTCCCTCCTGGCTGCAAGTGATCGTATTCAGAACGAGCTTGGTTGGATGCCGATACATTCGGATCTCCAGGAGATCGTTGAGAGTGCTTGGCGGTGGCATCAAACTGGTTGGCACGGCAGTGCGACAGGAGATGCGGGGTGACACCGGTTCGACGCCTATGGCATTACGCATGGCCCTACCGCATTCGGTTGCTTGCGGCACTAGTAGCCATGGGCGTGTTTGGAGCCGCTTCTGCTGGCTTGGCTTATTTAATTAAACCAATCTTCGACGATGTTCTGCCTAATCGTGAGCAGCTCGGTTTTGTAGTTGGCACGATGATTGGTTGTTACCTTCTTAAGGGCGCCAGCTCATACGTCTCAACTTATCTAATGACCGGAGTGGGCCAGCGGGTAGTTCGTAATGTTCGGAATCAACTGTTTAGTCACATAGTTAATCAGTCGGCCGGATTCTTTTCATCTCGTATGACGGGGCGGCTTGTGTCACGCATCACAAACGATGTGAATCAGATTCAGCTAGCCGTGTCGGTAACTGTTGGCGATCTGCTCAGGGAGTCGTTGGCACTGGTCGGTTATGGGGCCCTGCTGTTCTATATAGATTCTGGATTGGCTCTGGTCTGTTTGACCGGTGCCCCCGTAGTTATTTATCCGTTGGTTCGGCTAGGGCAGCGAGTTCGGAGGACAACTCGTCGAAGCCAAGAAGAAATGGAACATTTGCATCACATTTCAACTGAAGCATTCAGTGGCCATCGAATCGTTAAGGCGTTCAGCGCTGAATCACATGAGGTTGAGAGGTTCAAGAGTTCTTCGGAAAGCTTGTTCCGAACGAATATGAAGGTCATGGGTTCCATTGCGGCCCTACCACCGCTTATGGAGTTCTTGGGTGGGCTTTGCGTGGCTGGTGCTCTCTGGTACGGCAGTCGAGAAATCGTTGCGCTTCGTCTAACCTCAGGCGAGTTCGCCTCTTTCATTGCTGCACTATTTATGATGTATGGTCCGGTTAAAAAGCTAAGTAGGGTCACCGCTGGTCTTCAGCAAGCTTCTGTCTCTGCTCAGCGGATATTTGAAATACTCGATGTGCACACTGAAGTTGTGGACCGACCGTCCGCGAGACCCTTGGGTGAATTGCAGCAAAGCATTTCATTCAAGGACGTAGGGTTTTCCTATGAAGGTTCTGATGGTAAATCGGTGCTTCAAAATATCACTCTCACGGTACAGCCCGGCCAGATGGTTGCGTTTGTCGGGCTTAGTGGATCAGGTAAGACAACCCTCGTAAATCTTATAGCCCGATTTTATGATGTCACCCAGGGCGCAATTTTACTGGATGGCGTCGATATTCGTGACGGAACATTGAAGTCGTTGCGCGGGCAAATTGCAATGGTTACCCAGGACACCATTTTGTTCGACGGGACGATAGCGCAAAACATTGCCTATGGTTTTCGCGACGCCTCTCAAGATGCGATTGAGGAGGCTTCACGGATTGCGCATGCACATGAGTTTATTGGTGAACTGTCGAATGGTTACGAGACGCAAGTAGGGGAAGGAGCTCAGAGGTTATCAGGAGGACAACGACAACGGCTTGCGATAGCCAGGGCCTTGCTTACCAACGCTCCTATTTTGATTCTTGATGAAGCCACCTCGGCACTCGATAGTGAATCGGAAGAACTGGTTCAGAAGGCGTTCACGCGTCTGCTTTCGAATCGCACGTCGTTCGTGATTGCCCATAGACTGTCAACGGTTCGACGAGCTGATGTCATTGTCGTATTGGATGCTGGGCGGATAGTTGAGACCGGACGACACAATGACCTTCTGCAGCGTGATGGTGGTGTGTATAAAAAGCTTTACGACATGCAAATCTTTGATCGGCCGAGAGCACGGCCAACGGAATTCGAGGATGTTGAAAGGTCAATGAGCGGAGTTGGTTATATGGCTAATGAGCACGCAGACCTTGGAGTCAAGAGAGATGATTAGGTCGATGACGGGTTTTGCCAGTGTTGACATTGAACACCCCATGGTAGTCCTGAGTGTGACTCTGCGAAGTGTAAATCATCGACATTTAGATCTACACGTTCGACTGCCGAGTCCACTATTGGCCCTGGAGTCTCGATTACGTACACAGGTGCAGCAGCAACTCACTCGAGGACGGGTCGAGCTGAATGTAAGTGCGCAATTTGTCCAGCGAGGCGGCCTTGAGGTTGAGGTGAACGAGGCACTAGTCAAGAGATTAAGTGAAGCCCTTAATCGGGTGAGGGCGAGTGGGCTTTCAATTGCTGATTTGTCCGCTGGCGACCTTCTGCATTTACCCCACGCCCTTGAATTCAAGGAGGCTGCTTCGGATGCTGACGTTGCATCACAGCCTGACGTTATAGAAGTTGTGACCGGGGCCTTGGCCCAAGCTCTTGATGAACTGATCACCATGCGATCTACCGAGGGAGAGTTTCTGCTCGCTGACTTGGATTCAAGATGCGTTTTAGTCGGTAACCTCATCGCGAAACTCGAGACCTCGGCTGCTCACGCTAAGGGGGTGTTAGAGGCTCGACTCAGCGACCGTATTGAGGAATTGGTGGGAGAAATAGAAGTGGACCAGGGGGTGGTTGCCCAGGAAATTGTAAAATTTGTCGCTCGTTCTGATATTGATGAAGAGATTGTTAGATTGAAGGGACATCTTGCCCACTGGCGGACGATTGTTGATGATAATCTGGCCTGCGGACGACGTTTAGATTTTCTGCTTCAAGAGATGAACCGTGAGATTAACACAGTCGGTTCTAAGGCTGAAGGATTGGAGGTGTCCGAGTTAATTGTTTCAGCCAAGGCAGAGCTCGAGCGCCTTCGTGAGCAGGTGCAAAATGTTGAATAGAGTTCAAGACAAGGCATAGCGTGCACAAAGGTTCACTATTTGTAATCTCTGCTCCGTCTGGGACCGGCAAGACAAGTCTTGTTGAGCGCTTAGTCCAGTCGGTGCCAACTTTGGTCAAGTCTCGATCGTATACAGCGCGAAGTCCTCGCCAGGGTGAAACGAGGGGCGTAGATTATAGTTTTGTTAGTCGTGCAGCCTTTGAAAGTATGGTTAATAGCGATCAATTCCTCGAATGGGCGAATGTTTTTGGGAATCTCTACGGCACGTCAAAGGCGGATATAGAAGAGAAGGTGGCAGGTGGTCTAGATGTAGCCTTGGTTATTGATGTAAATGGCGCACGTCAAGTTCGTCTGAGCTCGGCTAATGCTACGACTATTTTTATCCTTCCCCCTTCACCTAGCGCTCTTGAGTCACGCCTTCGAAGACGTAGCCAGAATAGTGATCAGGAGATTCAGGAACGCCTCAGCGTTGCGCGGGAAGAAGTGAAAGCGTTTAATGAGTATGACTTCGTGATCATTAATGACGACTTTGATGCAGCCCTCAGTCGCTTAAAGGCTGTAGTAACTGGTTGTGGCGACACATTACCGGAAGTTGGGTCCTCTGTGGACGACATAGTCGCGACATTCGAGTTAAAGTAGAGTATGGCTTTTATCGCATTAGGAGTAACCGGTAGCGTAGCCGCCTACAAGGCGGTGGAGGTGGCGCGCGGGCTCCAAAAGAATGGCCACGATGTAACTGTCATTATGACAGCTGCAGCAGAACGATTTATTGGACCACTTACCTTTGAGGCGATCACGCGTCGAGATGTCATTACAGATCAGTTTGCAGATGGCCTGAATGCTTCTGTCGAGCATGTATCGATGGCGTCTGCGATTGATTCACTCGTCGTGGCTCCGGCGACGGCAAATATCATCGGTAAGTTTGCAAACGGTATTGCGGACGACTTCCTCACCTCTATGCATTTGGTGACCAGGGCGCCAATATTAATGGCGCCAGCAATGAACACAAATATGTGGGGTCATGTTGCAGTTGAGAAAAACTTGGAGGTGCTCCGCGGGAGAGGTGTCCGCTTCGTTGAGCCGACCGAGGGCGACTTAGCCTGCGGATGGACTGGTCCTGGTCGTCTTGCTGAGCCCTCAAGTATCGTCACTGCTGTAGAAGAAAGCCTTCGCCCACGCGGCTCGCTTCTTGGCCGATGCCTCTTGATCACGGCCGGTCCAACATATGAGGATCTTGATCCGGTAAGATTTTTGGGGAATCGTTCGACCGGGCGAATGGGGCGGGCCTTGGCCCAAGCGGCAATCCGAAGAGGAGCCCGAGTTATTCTGGTAGCAGGGCCTACCTCTTTGGAAATGCCTGCAGGTGTCGAGGTTGTTAGAGTGAGGTCAGCCTCCGAGATGTACCGGTCGGTTATGGAACGTAAGACTGAAGCAGGCGCAATGATTTTGGCAGCGGCGGTCGCAGACTATACACCGACCAACGGTCCACGGAGCCAAAAGCTTTGCAAGGATCAGCACCTTGAGACGATAAAACTTACCCGGACATTGGATATTTTGGCGGATCTGGGAGCTTGGCGAGCTGGGCAGTCGAGCCCTCTGCTTGTCGGATTTGCTGCTGAAACCGAAGAGATGCTTGTGCACGCTAGGGCAAAGTTGAAAGCGAAAAACGTCGATCTAATCGTTGCGAACAATGTGTCCCAGCCAGATACAGGTTTTGGCGTTGATACAAACGCAGTTACTCTTGTATCTCACGATGTTGAAACGTCCGTGCCGTTGCAAGCCAAGAACGAAATTGCCGAAGTAATTCTCGATCGTGTCGAGGAATTGTTACAGGGCCGAGAAGCCGACGGTCCTCAGAGAGTGCTAAGTGAAACCGCACACCGTAACAGCCCATCTTAATTACTTTGGCGAGCTTGGGGTAACCGGATTGAGCAAAGATCCGGTCTGGCGGGGTCGAGGTGCTCAAGCAAGGCAAAAATCTGCCGAAGTTGAAACCGAAGCTAGTGTGTTTGCAGGCACTGGGAGTCTTGAAGCTATACGTTCGGACTTGGGCGAATGCACCCGCTGCAAACTTTCAGGGTTAGGTCGCCAGCAGATTGTCTTTGGTGTCGGAAACCCCAGTGCAGAGCTAATGTTCGTAGGCGAGGCTCCGGGCCGAGACGAAGATAAGCAGGGAATTCCCTTCGTTGGACGAGCGGGGCAGTTACTGACCAAGATTATTGAGGCCATTGGACAATCTAGAGAATCGGTCTACATAGCGAATGTAATTAAGTGTCGTCCGCCACAGAATCGAAATCCCGAAGAGGATGAGGTGGAGACATGCGAGCCGTTTCTATTTCGTCAGATTGACGTGATTCGACCTAAGGTTATCGTAGCGTTGGGTGCGTTTGCGGCCAAAACGCTTCTAAGAATGGATGCGCCAATCTCCAAACTGCGAGGACGTGAGTACGAATATCGTGGTGCGATTCTTGTCCCCACATTTCATCCTGCCTACCTGTTACGTAACTCTAAAGGTAAGCGGGAGGTGTGGGAAGATATGAAGAGGGTCCGTGGTCTTCTTGAAAGAGGACCTTAGCTTCAAAGCGCAACTGTCGGCCTTGCTCCGGTAATTGATATCCTGTAGCCGTGCCTCGTTTAGTGCAGGTGGCGGTTCCGGTTCCGTTACGTGACCTCCTGACGTATAGCGTTCCTGATGGGTTGCCGATGCCCCCAATTGGGTCTCGGGTTTCTGTACCGCTAGGCCCGAGGACGATGATTGGTTACGTCATTCAGAATAACGTTCCGATTCAATCGGATTCTGACCGAGCGATCAAAGACATTTTGAAACAGGTCGACGATCAGCCGTTTCTTCCTCAAGCCGTCATAGATCTTGCACTATGGGCGGCGGACTATTACTTGTGTGGTCCGGGTCAGGTTTTGGAGGTAGGTTTACCGCAGGATAGAAGGGTAGCACCTCGGACGTATCGTCATTTCACTTTGACAGCCAAAGGGCGAAGCTATGCCTGCGTAGACCCTGGCAACCGGAGTCCGACAACAGCAAAGAGGCTCGGTCCCAAACAGCGTCTTGCGCTCGATTCATTGGGCAAAGTGGGCGAGGGGCTCAGTCAGAGCGATCTCAATGGATGCGGCGTCTCAGTGTCCACACTCAAACGCCTGGTCGACATGGAGCTTGTGAGAGTAACGAATAGGCAAATAGCTGGAGGTGAATTGAATGTTGACCCTGTTACTTCGAAGACGGAGTTTCAATTGACGCCAGACCAGGAAGCGGCGTTGGCGCGGCTTTTGTCCATACTTTCTACGGAGCGTTTTCAAACCGCTCTTTTGCATGGCATCACCGGAAGTGGCAAAACTGAGATTTACCTTCGGCTCGCCAAGGCAGTATTACGTTCTGGAAGACGGGCGCTGATTCTCGTTCCGGAAATCGGTTTGACTTCAGCGTCGGCTAAAGCATTTCGTGGTCTTTTTGGATCAAGGGTGGCTATTCAGCATAGTGGTCTGTCGGCTAGGGAGCGTCATGCTCAATGGTCTCGAATACGTGCGGGAGACGTCGATCTCGTGGTTGGTACCCGCTCTGCTGTTTTTACCCCGCTGGATAACATTGGACTGGTTGTTGTGGATGAGGAACACGATGGCTCCTATAAACAGGAGGAGACTCCAAGATATCACGGCCGTGATGTGGCAATCATGAGGGCGAAGCAGGCCGGAGCTCTTGTAGTACTTGGGTCTGCAACACCGTCACTTGAGAGTTATCACCGTGCGATTCGAGGTCGGTATGAGCTGATTGCTCTAACGACGAGAATCTCGGACCAAGGACTTCCAGCCATACAAATAATTGATATGAAGGAGGAGTTCGCCGAGCAAGGGGGAGAGGTGGTGCTGAGCCGCGCATTAGCATCCGGGATGCGCGATCGGCTGGACCGTCATGAGCAAGTCATTATCTTGTTGAATCGAAGAGGGTTTGCAGCATCGGTATTTTGCCGCGAATGCGGTGGCACAGCGGAGTGCCCGAATTGTAGCGTGTCGCTAACGATACACCGAACAAGTGGGCGAGTTCGTTGTCACTATTGTGGCCATTCCCGATTGGTGCCAACTCGATGCCCGATATGCCAAGGTGAATATCTTGAATTCTCTGGGTTTGGTACGGAACGTGTCGAACTTGAGGTGCACCAGCACTTTCCAAAAGCCAAGGTTGCCCGCATGGATCGAGATACCATGGCACATCGGGGAGCCGCGGATGAACTGCTGACACGATTCGGACGAGGCGAGATTGACATACTGGTTGGCACCCAGATGGTCGCGAAAGGGCACGATTTTCCTAAAGTGACCCTCGTAGGAGTGGTATCGGCAGATGTTGGCTTGGGCGTAGCTGATTTTCGTGCTGGAGAGCGGACTTTTCAATTACTTACGCAGGTCGCCGGACGGGCGGGCCGAGGAGCTCGGCCCGGGGAAACGATTGTGCAGACAATTAATCCAACTCATTACAGCATCCAACATGCATGTTTGCAGAGCTACGAAGCTTTCTATCGGGAGGAACTTCAATTTCGTCAAGCAATGCGCTATCCCCCAACTCTGGGATTGATTAATCTTATTGTGAGAGGCTCTAGTGAGTCTGCAGCAATGCGTGACGGGTTTCAGCTTGTGAAGGCACTTCAGCACCGAGGTCATGCAGGATGGATTCTTGGACCCGCTCCTGCACCTCTCAGTCGATTAAAAGGGCAACATCGCGTACAAATCCTTGCGAAAGGAGATCATCGCACTCGGTTAAGGAAGGTTGTTGAAAGCGCCCTCGACCAACTCCCTCGAATTCGCCGGAGAATTAGTGTTGACGTTGACCCTGTGTTTGTCAGGTGACTAGAGAGCGCAGGTTTGTAGTCACGATTGTGAATCATGGATACTCAACAAGGTCCAACGGTTCAAGTGGTGTCGGTGTAAAGCAGAGGATTAGTATGAGAAAGGCTACGAACGCGATGGCAACTCTTTTCTGATCGAGCGGTAGGTCTTCGTCAAGTGTAGGAGGATGGCGAGGTCCGAAGGCAATCAGCATCACAGTAAGCAAAACGGTCCAGACGACCCAACTCCTAGACCAGAAGGTCAGTAGGACGGTGATGCAGAGCGTGCTCAATGTGATGAGCGTAGAGCGCTTTCCGAATACCGCGTAAGTAAGGTGGCCACCATCCAATTGACCGATCGGAAAGAGGTTGAGAGCAGTCGCGAGTAATCCGAACCATGCGGCGAAGGCCATCGGGTGGAGATTTACGGAGTAACCCTCTGGCACGGTGCCGAAAATTAACCATGAGGTGAATTGGAACAGAAGTGGTTCGCCCAAGGAAAGGCCAGAGAAGTCGCGGGGTAAGGGTGTCAGTCGGGAGAGACTCAGGCCAGCGACCAATGTGGGCACGGCCACGACAAAACCAGCTAACGGTCCTGCGACACCAATGTCGAAGAGGATTGGCTTGGTTTTGATTGGTCCTCGAATTCGTATGAACGCGCCGAGGGTGCCAGTAAGAAAAATCGGTGCCGGGATAAAGTAGGGTAACGTTGCGCTGACGCCGTAGTGTCGGCAGGTCAGGTAATGACCAAATTCGTGGGCGCCTAGAATTGAGAGAATCGTCATACTGTACCAGAGTCCCTGAGGATGCAGTAGGGACTCCGGGTCTATGTCCCGGACCCCAAAATCTGAGATGAAAGCTTGGTAATGACAACCCCCGACTAGAGTGGTCGTAGCAAATGTGGCGAGAAATAGGAGTAGATGGAGATAGGGGCGAGGTCGACGTCCCTGAACTAGTTCGACAGTAGTGCTATCGCCCGACTGTCCTGTTTCTCGGTCTGAATTGGTAGAGGTGTCTAGTGGAGGCGGAAAATCATCCCGAGGGGAGGTCAAGACGTGGTTGCCGGCGGTAAGACGCCGATGTTCTGTAAGTCCTTGCCTGGCTTGAATCGGATGGTTCGGCCAGGGGGAATTCGAACTTCCTTACCCGTGCGAGGGTTTCTTCCGATACCGCGCTTACGAGGCTTCACTTGGAAGACCCCGAAGCCGCGGAGTTCGATTCTTTCCCCTCTGCGCATCGATTTGCGCATTGCTTCGAACACGGCGTCAACTGCAACTTCGGCCTTTACCTTGGTGATTCCTGCAGTCGCCGAAACTTTGTTCACGATGTCTACTTTAATCATGACTTATGAACTCACCACAGTGTGTAACTATCATAAATATGGTGACTTACGCTGTCAAGTGAAGACCTAACTGTTCCTGATTGTAACCACTATTGCCATGACAACTAAGCGGAGGGGAGGTCTTCCATCAGTCGTGATCGCTGGCCGACCGAATGTTGGTAAATCTACTCTTTTTAACCGGATTACAAGGTCGCGAAAGGCGATCGTGACAATAACGCCAGGAACGACCAGAGACTTAGTGGCCGAGGATGCAGAATGGCGTGGGGTCAGCTTTCGCCTTGTTGATTCTGGTGGGATGTTCGGAGCGAGTGATGATCCGTTAGAGCTCAAAGTGCTCGAGCGGGGGCAGCTTGGGATTGATTCTGCCGATGTGATTGTCTTTGTCGTGGACGCACGGGAGGGGTTGGTGCCGCCTGACCAAGCAGTAGCCGATTTAGTGCGAAAGGTCGGAGTTCCAGTGGTTTTGGCGGTTAACAAGCTCGATGTTCGTCGTGCACGGCACCGGAGTCTTGAGTTTTTTAAATTAGGTTTCGATCTGGTCATGGAAGTGTCCGCAGAGCACGGAACCGGAACTGGCGATCTTCTGGATGTAATAGTCCGATTGCTTCAGGACAAACATCCGTCTGGGAGCTCTATTAGTAGCTTAGGAGGTAAAACAACGGATGACCCAAAGGAGACTGCAGTGGCGATTGTCGGTCGACCGAATGTTGGAAAATCCTCACTGGTGAATCGATTGTTACGTGAGGAGCGGGTTATGGTCAGCGATCGCCCGGGTACGACTCGTGACGCTGTAGATGAATTGTTGGTCTGGCGTGGCCGTCATTTTCGTATCGTGGATACCGCCGGCATTCGGCGACCAGGTCGGGTCGCAAAGGGCGGCAAGATTGAGTCGGTGAGTGTAGTTGTGTCCAAACGAGCTATTGAACGGGCAGATGTTGCGGTGCTTCTTGTTGATGCAAAAGAAGGGGTTACCGACCAAGACGCTGCAATTATCGGGGCAGCTGATAAAGCTGGATGTGGTGTCATCGTTGCTGTGAATAAGTGGGACCTTATGAAAGGGATTAGTGAAGAGGGCGTGCGTGAGTTCGATGAGCTAGCTAAACGTCAGATGAAGTTTATGGATCACGCCCCCTTTTTACATATTTCGGCGCTAACGGGTGAGCGTGTGCCGAGACTGCTTGAAGCCGTTAATAAAGTATCCGAGACTAGGCAACGTCGCATTCCAACAGGTGAACTTAACAGATTCTTTCAGGAAGTGACTGCGACCCATCCTCCGGTGAGTCCTGACCGGAGAGAGGTTCGGATCCTCTATTCGGTTCAATCGGCCGTGGCTCCACCGACCTTTGTTTGTTTCACGAATGTTGCTACCAGATTTCATTTTTCTTATGATCGCTTTCTTATAAATAGACTCCGGGATGCCTTCGGTTACGAGGGTTCACCGATTCGTTTGCATGTGAGGCGGCGCCAAAAGTAGCGTAGGTCTGCATGCTATACTGACCTCTGAGGCTTCGACAGTGGACGGTAGTAAATCAATCAGAATTCCCAGACGCTCTTCTTTTAGGTCTTCAGAGGTATGTCAAATCGCTGAAATTAAACCCTATGTCTTACGATCGTGGGAGCAAGAATTTAGCGACCTCGGTAAGGCTAAAGGAAATGGGCCACGCGTCTATCGCCGTTCCGATGTTGAACGAGTCCTTCGTATAAAGCAGTTAACTTTTCATGAAGGTCTGACCCTAGCAGGCGCGAGACGGCGTTTAGAGGAAGAGCAGGGTCTTCTAAATGAAGGTGAAGAGAATGGTGCGGTGTCTGTTAAAGCTGCTTCTGCATTACACAAGAAGTTGACCGAGATAGAGACAGGCCTTCGCGGCATTCTTGAGATGCTTGATAAGGATGTAAGCAGTCCGGGGCGATCGAAGCCCACGAAGCGAAGCCGTCAAAAGACAACGAGTCATCGGAAGACTAAGGCGGTCAAGCGAAAACGGACTCGGCGCTGAAACTGTCGAAGTTGTGGTTCCAATAACGGGATGTGGCGCAGTTTGGTAGCGCACCTGACTGGGGGTCAGGGGGTCGCTGGTTCAAATCCAGTCATCCCGACCATTTTCCTCAATGTTTTGACCCATTTTTGATTTAACTGA
>PBHT01000048.1 GCA_002720285.1 Acidobacteriota bacterium
AGGTCTGGAATCAAATCGACCACACCAGTTTCTGAGAAATATTCAAGTGGCACGGACGCCCCCCAGTTCTCTAGGGGCCGACCGGTCTTGGCGTCGAGCGCCCACAGAAAAAAGGCTGGCGTCGTGATGTAAATCACACCCCGTCCGTCGACCTCACCATAAGCGGCTCCTTTTCCGTAAGCCTGCCTCGGAGAGCGCCTACGTCTGGTGGTCTCGGGCTCGCGAAAAGTCCAGAGCGTTTCCCCCGTCGCTGGATCGATCGCCACTACCTGACGACGCGGCGTCGTAACCGTGTAGAGCATTCCGTCAACGTAGATTGGGGTTGACCGGGAAAAGTAGTCGATGTTTGGACCGAAGTTATCGCTACGCCAGACCCACTTAACCTCAAGGTCCTCAAAGTTACCAGCATGAATTTGGTCAAGCGCTGAGTGTCTGGTGTGTCCCGCATCACCACCCAAATAACGCCATTCGCCGTCCTCTGTGCCCGGCAAACCCTGAGCGAGGGCGCTTTCAGAGGGCGCCATCAAAACCGCACTGACAAGGCCGAAGCAAAACAGAAGGGGTCTCATCAGGAAAGTTCGACGCCTAACTCTCATCGTTATTCCTCACTCTCCGCCTTAACCGGGATTTGCATCTGGACAACCTACACTAAAGCTTTCATACGCCGGCATCTTAACAAACGACAAACACTCTTCGTCACGAACTCTGTACTGCCAGTTACCACTGCTACTCGTACCGGATGCCATGCCGCTAGCGAAACCAAAGTGCCGAGGGTGGGAATCGAACCCACACGGCCCGTAAGGGCCACAGGATTTTAAGTCCTGAGCGTCTGCCAGTTTCGCCACCCCGGCATAAAGACAGCTAATCCATTTAATTCACTGGGTTTCGACTTTCCCAACTAACTCAGTCGACAGACACATAGGATGGCCCGTCCGCATCTTAGCTAATTAGCCATCCTCTCCCAACTAATTCAGAATTGATACGTATAATTCACTTTTGTAGTCGCGCCACGTGACAGAGTCCGGAAACGATCATGACTCTTAGTCAAATCGTATTGCCAGTTCTGAGTATAGACGAGGAAGAACTCGCTGCCAGGCTTCATAATCCATCGTAGCCTGGTAAATAGGCCTACAACCTCACTAACCGAGTCGTACTGAACGTTTCCCGTTACAGACGTCCATGGACTCAGGTGCCAAGCGCCTGACATTCGCACCAATTCGGTCGCAAACCTACCCGCAGGCAGGTCGACATCGTCTCGACGGTAGTTAGCCGAGATTGTGATTCCTTGGTATGGCCTTACGTCGACATTGACATTCGCCGACGTCCGGTGACCGGACCAAAACTCTCCCTTGCTAAGTCCGAGGTGCCCCGATACAACCCGCTGATTCGCCGTGCGCGCGTCGATTCGGAATTCGCTAAATTGATACTCTCCGTTCAACAGCACGACACCATCGCTAATCTCGAAAGGGTTGTTGAGCCTTTCAAACGTGTTATTCGACCGGATCCCAAACCAATCTCCACTTTGAAATCGAACTTGGAACAATGTGAAGTTTGTCTGCCGCGTCTGCAACACATTCTCAAGATTAAGTAGATGCTCATAGAAAACTTGGAACTCCATCTGGCGAACGCTTTTCCATCTCAGCGGCCTTGGTGCCCAGGTGATCGTCGGCTGCACACGGCGAAAACCGTTACGTGGCGTAAAACCTAAGGCCGGCTTGAATTCGTCTCCGAACTCTCGGTAGGACACATGGGCACGCCAGATGTCATTCGGATAGTTGAGCCGGATACCCCGAGATGACCGATCGCCCGTTGTCGACGTTCCGTTACGCTCAGGATCGTTGTGCCATACATAGAACGCCTCGAATTGTAGGTTCTTATCGCCGAGGAAAGTTGAAGTGAATAGATCCAAGTCTGCACCAACGGTAGCGCGATCGCCCTGAGCAGGATTCTCGCCGATCCCTGCAGTCGCCCGACGCGTGTAGATACCCCCGATAGTAGACTGCCTCCAGAAATTGAACTTCGAACGAGCAACCGTAAAATCCTCTACACCCAGTCCATCACTCTGATCGGTCCTCACCTGCAAGAGTCCCAGGTCGTATGGGCCCGCCTGTCCGGTTAATCGACTACCGAAAATGATCGGCACTTCTTTACCACCAGCCAGCCCAATCTGGCGACTAAAGAAAGGTGTTACGCCATTAGAACCTGCAAAGTGGAAAAGACTGGCGTTCTCGAGAAAAAAGTCTCGTTGTTCAGGAAAGAACAACGGAAATCTTGTGAGATTGACCCTCCGGCGGTCCACTTCTGTCTCCGCGAAATCGGTATTGACGCTGACAGCAGCCTTGAGACTCGACGTAAGGTTATAGTTCAGGTCAAACCCTATGTCAGTTGGCACAACAGAATCGTCGTTAACTTCACGCCAGGCCGCAGCTCCATAAGGCTTTACCTCAAGCCCCGTACCTTGCGATATGCCATGAAGACCGGTGACCCGCCCAGCATGAATCGCCCTAAACAATCCTTGATTACGCTGGTATCCAGTCCAGAGCATTTCCTCCTGTTTCCGACGGACAGTTCGTTGGAAGTTGATTCCCCAGGTATCCAGTGATTCGTCAAAATTGAGCGTCCGAAATGGAATTTCGATTTCAACCGACCAACCGTAGTCAGCACGGGCAGTCTTAACATTCCAAATCCCGTCCCATTCCTTTGACAAACCACGCCGCCCACTCATAGAGCGCATGAGACCATCACCCAACAGACCAGCAGGATTGGTTTCAAAGAAATATGCGGTTCGTCCATCCAGAAACGTATCTAAAATCCACATGAATCGATCGTCCGACCCGAGACCCTGATCTCGCTGCTTTTGGTGGCCGAGGACCGCCTGCGGTTCGCTATCGTGAAGGACCGCTCCAATGTAAAGGAAATCACGGTTGTAGACGACGTATACCTCCGTCCGCTCAGTCGGTGTACCGCCTTCGTTGGGTTCTTGCTGGACAAATTCCCCTGCTGGCTCAGCTCGATCCCATGCTGACTCTGCCAGAATGCCGTCGAGTTCAATTCGTTCCTCGGGGTCCAGTCTCAGCGCCTCAAAGGAGCGCACTGAATTCGACGATTCATCTTGCCCATTTGCGAGTGATGAGGCCACGACAAGCTGGAGGAAGCAGACGGTGTAACCAACAGAAATAAGACGCCGCGTAGTCATTAGAGAGAACCTAGTGCCGCAGAAGAGAACGGGGCCAAGAACAATGGTCCAGAGTCAAAGTGGACAAGCGTCCTTTCATGCGGACGCGTTCCTACGCGATATTTTTACAGCCTTTCATTGTAGCCGGTTACGGTAGGACGATCGAATCAGTCGGTCCAGTTAGGAGCGCGCTTCCCAAGAAAAGCCGTGACGGCTTCGTTAACATCGGCCGTTTGCATGAGTTCATTCAGGTAAAGTTGTTCCAAATCTGGCAACACCTGAGCGACGTGCTTACGCAACCCGAGCCTAGAGGCAGCTACAGCGTGGCGCAACCCTGACGCTGATCGTCCTGAAAGGTTCCGATCAAACCAAGCCTCAACTTCAGCGTCAATTTGGTCTAGCGCAAACACCTGGGTCACCAACCCAGCCGCGTGCCACTCTGCTCCGGAGTGGGCTTCGCCCGTTAGAATAGCGTCGGTTGCACGCGCGTATCCAAGTCTCATGGGCAACAGTGCTGAGGCCGCCGGCGGAAACGCGGCAAGCCTGACCTCGGGTAGTCCAAGGACCGCATCATCAGCGGCAAAAATAAAGTCGCACGCAAGTGCAAGCTCAAATCCAGCACCCAAGCAACGACCCTTCACCACGGCTGCCGTCGGAACTGGCACATCGAGCAGGTCACGGATCATGCCGTTCATTTCCGGCAGCATCCGTTCTACCCGCTCCGAAGCGTGCTCTTGGATACTAGCACCGAAGCTAAAATCCCGACCGGCGCCTTCGACCGTCACGAGCCGAAGCGACATGACCTCATCGAGCAAGGCTAATTTCGTACGAATCGCTTGAGCGACCGCCGTTGTGAGAACGTTACCTTTCGGACTATTAAGGACAATTCGGGCACGCATTTCATCCTGGCGAACCGACAGATTCACATGTTCAGCCATGGTCAGGTAACACACTCACGAACTACTTTTTGCCTCGGTCGAACGTGGATCGATCGCTTCTACAAGCACGGCAATGTCCGTGGTCGGCGCATCGCAGGAAAAATCCTTACACACGTAAGCCGTCGCTGAACCATCGAGCATTTTCATATTACCTACGAACGGCAGCAGATCGGCCATACGTGATTGATGGTCACCTGGCTCAACCAATAGGACAACCGTAGCAGGTATGTAGCACGAAGCTAGCGCAGCCAGCATTGCACGCGTGCTCACGCCATCGCGGTGACCAACAATCACAACTTGCGGCCGAGGCTGATGATACACCGAGAGCCCCGCCATCATCATCGGCATAATGCGCGCCAAAGACCCATTGTTACCGCTCAGACGGCCGAGTGTTTTCTCGATCTGGTTGACCCACGCCTCGTCTCCGGTCAACTGGCTGAAGGTTAGAAGGTTCAAAACAGAAACAGCGCTAGCTGATGGTTCCGCACCATCGTAGTCCTCCCTTAGTCTGAGTAGCACAGACAAATCCTCACCCGTCGTGGCGAACCACCCTCCGGCGTCGGCATCCCAGAATAATTCGTTTTGTTTCGCTTGCAGCGTCTTTGCCCAATCCAACCAGGCGGGATCAAAATCTGCCTGGAACAGTTCGAGTAGCCCCCAAATTGTGTACGCGTAATCTTCACTATAACCATCGATGGCGGCCTGCCCCCTACGGTAGCGCCGGAGAAGCCGCTGTCGGTCCTTGTCCCACAGTGCGTCCCGAACGAAACGTGCCGCGGACTGTGCCGCCGTTAGCAGTGGTGAAGTAGCACCACCGCCGAATTCAAACACACGGGCGCCACGAGCAAAGGCGGCAATCATTAGGCCGTTCCAACCTGACAAGACCTTGTCATCGAGGTTGGGACGCTGGCGATCCCCGCGCACCTTATACAACCTCTCAAGCGCGCCCACGGTCACCTTCGCCACATCACCGGTGGACCTGTCGGTGAGACGCGCTACATCCTCGATTGACCGCGCTTCGTATAGGATGTTCTGCTGGTCAAACTCTCCGTGTGGGTCTTCCAGGGCATTCCCTTCAGCCTCAATGCCATAGCGTGCACAGACCACGTCCGCGTCGTCCGAAAAAATGCCCTCGATCTCGTCACGCGTCCAGACATAAAAGGCACCCTCTCGTGGTTCCACACGGCCACCGGATGGCGTGCCCTCATCCTGAGGCGGGACACTGTCAGCATCCTCTGCCGAGTAGAAGCCTCCGCCGGAGTCAGTCATTTCACGATGCACGTAAGATAACGCGTTGAGCGCCACCGTCTTGAATTCTGAGCGACCAGTGGCTTGATACACCTCAATGTACGCCAGTACAAGCTGCGCTTGGTCGTAGAGCATTTTCTCGAAGTGCGGCACACGCCACTGTGCATCTACGGAGTAGCGATGAAAGCCACCACCTACCTGATCGCACATACCACCAGAACCTATCGCTTGGAGCGTAGCTTCTACCATTGGCAACGCTAAGCCGGTACGCGAGTACTCGCGTAGAAGAAAGAGTAATTCCGATGGCCGAGGAAATTTCGGTGCGTCACCGAAGCCGCCCCACCTAGAATCGAACGCGTGCTGAAACTGCTCAACTCCCTCGCCTAAAGTCTCAGGCCCAAGGACTTGACCAGCCTGTTCCACACCTCTACTTGACGATTTCAGACGATCCGTAACGGTGTCAGCCGACTGCAACACCTGATTTCGCTCGGTAGACCATGCGTGCGTGATCTGGCGTAAAACATCTACGAAACCTGGACGACCCCACCGCGCGAACGGTGGAAAGTAGGTGCCTCCATAGAACGGCTTCAGCTCAGGCGTCAGCCAGACGCTCATTGGCCAGCCCCCTGCACCAGTTGTAGCCTGAACGAACCGCATGTAGACTCGGTCAACGTCAGGCCGTTCCTCCCGATCAACCTTGATCGAGACGAACCCATCGTTCAGAACCGATGCAATCTCCTCGTTCTCGAACGATTCACGCTCCATCACGTGGCACCAATGGCAAGTCGAATATCCAATCGAGAGGAAGATTGGTTTATCCTCCCGCCTAGCAAGCTTAAAAGACGCTTCACCCCAAGGGTGCCAATCCACTGGATTGGCCGCATGCTGCAGTAAATAGGGACTCGCCTCACCCGCTAACCGATTCGGCATCCTGTCACTCAATAAACTATGTGCGTATCTGACGCCACACCCCACCGTAGTGCTTCACACGCCAAAAATGAGAACCATTGACGACTGTTGTGGGGCGTCCCAAACTCTTAACGAACTATGTAGCCTGATACCTCACTTCGACTCCTCACTCGCCTAACTCAGGCTCCTTCCAACTTGGATATGAGCCAAGAGTCCGAACGAGGGGTGCGAATTCGGCAAGATGCATAAGCGCTCTGGCGCAGCGGGAATCTTCACGGTCCGTTTTCAAATCTGCAAAAAATAGATACTCCCAAGGCCTAGCGGGAATCGGACGAGATTCTAGTTTACCTAAATCGATGTTTCGTAACGTGAAAACACTAAGCGCTTTAAACAGCGCGCCAGGCTCATTTGGCACCGTGAACGCGATCGTGGTCTTGTCAGCCTTTCCCTGCGTGAGAGCTTCGCGCGAAACAACAAGAAAGCGCGTAATGTTCTCAGAAAAATCTTGAACAGCAGATTTAAGAATCGCCAAGTCGAATACTTCGGCCGACCGCTCTGACGCAATGGCCGCAGCATCTCTCAGGTTGGACTCACTAATCATCTTTGCACTTCCGGCAGTGTCATAATTCGCGATGACCTCAACGCCCTCTAACCCTAGGAGAAAACGTTCGCACTGGGCCAATGCTTGGGGATGCGAATAGACACGCTTGACATCTTTAAGGGTCGTTCCCTCTAACGCCACCAGATTATGAATGACCGGTAGATGCACTTCCCCCACAATCGGCAACTCATGTCTAAGCAGTAGATCGTAGTTACGCCTAATGGTGCCACCGATGGTATTCTCAATCGGCACGATCCCATGAGTGGCTTTCTTGTCCTGGACTACCGAAAAAACTTCCTCAAAACTCTTACAGGCCATCGGCTCAGCTGACGGCTTAAACCGAAGTCCAGCCGCCTCACTATAGGCTCCTGGCGCGCCTTGAAATGCGATACGCATGGATCGTACTCCTTCCTCTCGCACTCTCTAATTACGCTAGCTGGTGGCCTCGTCTAATCAGCAATGAAGCCCTCCCGAGTTCACATCCTTAGTAGTGCACTGCCTTCCAGCTTACGTTATTTCGCTCCCGAATGCCTCCACCCTTGTCGACCAACCAGAGGCACAAACACGCAACCCTCCCTTACCTCCTCACTTAAGTCCTGACCGGACCGACGAAAAAATGTTAGGTGCTGTAAATCGATTGTGCCCACAGGCACGACCATCTTTCCACGCTTGCTGAGCTGGGAAATGAGGCCGGACGGCACCTCGGGTGCACCGGCGGCAACTACAATAGCATCGTAGGGCGAAAAGACCGGTGAACCATCACTTCCGTCACCATCGAGAACCGTGACGTTTGAGATCCCCAGCCGGGCCAGGGTCTTCCTAGCCCTAGCCGCTAGCGATGGCCTGTATTCGATTGAAACCACACTACGAACCAGTTGCGCCAATACCGCAGCCTGGTAACCTGATCCCGTGCCAACATCAAGTACGTGATCCTTAGAGCCACAATCAAGCGGCTCGATCATGGCAGCCACGATATACGGCTGAGAGATAGTCTGGCCTTCACCGATTGAAAGCGGGCGGTCTTCGTAGGCATTGTCCCTAGCGCTCTTGGGAAGAAACTCGTGCCTGGGCACTTCGCGCATCGCTTGCAGTAGGCGCGAGTCACGAATACCTCGGCCAGCAATTTGCTCACTCACCATCGCCAATCGGCGGTTAGTCAATTCCTCGTTGGCGAAGGCTTCACCTCTAGTAATCTTAGACACGATCCTCGAACTCAGCTTGCTCAGGCCTAATTACAGGGGCGAGGAAAATCACATGGCATGGAACGTCAGAAACGAAGTGAATGAGTATAATCCCTACCATGTCAGAAACATCGGAAGGAAAATCAGCGGACCAACCAAGATTGGTGAAACCGAGTCGATCAGCCCGTCAAACCGGAGACGAACCGGTGATCTGCGAGCGCTGCGGTGCCGAGATGTTCAGAATGCACTCTGTCTGGCGGTGTCCAGCGTGCCGGTTCAAAACCGATTGTTGCGGTTGGTGAATGAAGCGAGCTATCAGCGAGGATCAGGGCCCCACCACTTCACTGACGTTTGCTTCCACGTCAGCCTCTGAAACCATCTCTAAACTTTTCACCACATCATCGTAGGTCATCATATCAATAGCGTCGTAGTCAGCCGGACAGCCGAAGTCACGCGGCTGGGGGGCGGTCTCGTTCCCCAACGCAACGCACAACCCACAACCGATGCACGCATCAACCCGAACTGCGCAAACCAGCCGTCCGTCTCGATCGGGCTCCTCAATGATGCAATTCTCAATCGGACACGCTGCCTGACAGATAGAACAGGCCAACGCACCGAAACAGTGATCCGGGTCGATCACCGCAACATTCTTAGGAGCCCGCTTCCGAGGCCCCGACATCATCTTGGTCCACATAGCGCTAATTATAGCCGACCGGCACTTACTGGTGGAAAAAGCCATCCCCGAACTTACCCACCCGAAAAGCCCATTTCGGACACAAGAACCTCTTGTTTACCGCCCGAACCGTGGGAATCGGTTACTACTGCGATCGCCCTCTCCCCGCGATTGGCCAGACTTCTGAAACTTTTTCACCTCGCACAACATGCAGATGGTCGTAGAGATTCACGGTGGGATCACAATGCGGGATGGTTAGCCGCACCTTATCTCCCACAGCAATTGGCTCTGATGGCTCAGTAAGATTGAGAATGCCGTGCTCATCCCCGCCAAACCTGTAGTCCACCCCCCTGATATCCCGAAGGCGCGGAGGCTCCTTGTCCGTTGCAAAAGCCTTAATGCCCGCATCAACCGTAACCTGTCCCTGGACTGGTTGACTGATCGCCGTGGCTAATACGAAAAGTGATGAGTCAAAATCGTTGAAGACTTGGCCTGATCGTCCACCAATGTTTTGGTAGTTATCATCCATGAAAATGTAAGAACCGGCTTGAATATCGGTCATTCCATCAATCTCACTATTAATATCGTAGGTACCGGTTCCACCACCGGTGACAGCGGGCACATCAAGTCCAGCCTGCCGCATCCCGGCCACCGTCTCCATGACCTGCCCCATCATTTGAACGTACTGCTTGCGCCGGGACTCCCAACCGACCACGTGTTGGAGGCGCCCAGCATAAGCCTGCACCCCCGCCAGCTCGAGTGATTCGGCACGCGCCACTTCACCGGCTAATGTGATGGCCGATTCACCAAGCATAATGCCCGTACGATCATCACCCGCATTCAGGTCGACCAAAACCTGCAACTTAATGCCGACCGCGGTGGCACCGTCATTGAGATCCCGAACGTTCTGCAATCGGTCTGTTACGATCTGTAAGTTTGGGGCTTGCCGTGCCAGGGCGAGGAGTCTCGCGAGCTTGCCACGGGTAGCAATGGGAGAGGTGATGAGAATGGGTTCGATGCCACCTTCAACCATCACCTCAGCTTCGCTGATCTTAGCGACCGCGATACCAATCGCCCCGAGGTCAAGTTGCTGGCGAGCGATCACTGGACATTTATGGGTCTTTGCATGGGGACGAAGTGCTGCCGAATTGCCACTGTAAACATTTTGCATTTTACGCAAGTTCGACTCCAGGCTATCTGCGTCGACAACCAAGGCCGGTGTGGCTAAGTCCCAAAGCCGCGTCTCTTCGGGTAGGGGAATGGCGCGGTGAAGTTGTCCGGGTTCCACAGTCGTCATTCCAGCCAACGCAGCGGAGCTCCCGATCGAAGAGCCGAGAAAGTCACGTCGCGTAATACTCATTTCTGCCTCGCGCCGAGGGTTACTTGGCCGAGGAAAGCGCACTTAGGTAAGCCCCTACCGTCTCACGCAGACCGAGCTCCAGTGCATCCGCAATTAATGCGTGCCCGATCGACACTTCAACAATACCCGGCACGCTCTGAATTAATGCTGGCAAGTTGTGCAAATTTAGATCGTGACCAGCATTGACGCCAAGTCCCATGCGCTCGGCCTCCTCCGCACATTTGGCGCATGCGTCGAGGTTTGATGCCTGATCCTGTGTTCCAAAGGCCTTCGCATAAGGCTCCGTATAAATCTCAATTCGGTCAGCGCCTACTTTTGCAGCATTAGCAATAACCACCGGATCAGGATCCATAAACAACGATACCCGAATTCCTCGAGATCGTAAGTCCGAAATTATCGGGCGTAGTCCGTCACCGTCCGATCCAAGATCCCAGCCATGGTCCGACGTTCGTTGATCTGGGGCGTCAGGCACCAAAGTGCACTGCGCCGGCACTACCTCGTGCACCAGTGCAAGAAAACTCTTAGTCGGATTACCTTCAATGTTGAATTCAACTCCAGCATCTTGGGTAAAGCTCGATAAGTTAAAAACGTCGGATGGTCGGGTATGCCGTTCGTCCGGTCGTGGATGTACTGTCACGCCAGAGGCACCAGCATCAACCGCAATGCGTGCTGCACGCAAGACGTCAGGCACTCCAACATCACGCGTGTTTCTCAGCAGCGCTACCTTGTTCAGGTTCACGCTGAGTCGTGTCATAGCTTATACCCGGATTTCCACGCCGATCGATGCAGACAGTTGTAAGTCAACGTCATGGTGGCAACACGCGACTTCAGACAAAGCACTGGAAGGCGTGAAAATACCTTCAGCTCCATCGGATGGGCATCCTATTCACAAGATGGCAGCATGTGTCTGATTGAGGTTAAGTTAAGACGCGTCTCGTTATCGTCCTCAAGCAGAATGCCTTTGACGCGAACTTTGTGACCTGCGTGGTTACTTACACCGAACTCATCGAGCGTGCCGATCAACCGAAGCCGCCCAGCACCCAGAACCGTGGCAACTTCCGGTTCTGGTGGCACCTCATCAGTAATCTCGATCGGTTCGGTGGCACTAACAAGCCACCACTGATCATTCTCTTGCGCAACACACCCAACCGCCATCACAAGCGGCATCCGCTGCACTGCGCTCACTAACCCCACACCGAGCACGGCCATCGCGAGAACGATTTGCATGCTCCTTTGGATCTTCACCCTTCTAGCCCCCTGTCTCTTACTCACTCGACCTCACCATTCACCATGAGGCCGAGGTCATCGGTTGGTCGGCACGAACTTCTGTAGGCGCTGGCCATAGGTATCAGCAACATAAACCGCCCCCGCAGAATCTACCGCGATGCCATGTGCCCAATCGAATTCCGAAGGACCGTGTCCCTGGCGACCCCAACGTGCAAGCACTTCGCCCGTCGCAGTTGAAACCTGCATAACTTGCTCATTGTCATGCTCAGCGATGTAGGCGTATTGACCGTCCCGAGACACAAACAGCCCCCAAGCATAGCCGAGATGAGTCCACTTCCCCAGAAACTTGCCGTCGAGATCAAACATCTGAATCCGTCGGTTTTCACGGTCGAGCACATAAACTTTATCGTTCTGATCGATCTCAACTGCGTGGGGCAGATGAAACTCTCCGTCGGCTGTCGACTCATCCTGAGGCCCGCCACCCCACTGTTCTATAAACTCACCATCGGGCGAGAACTTTGCGATCCGGTTGTTGCCGTAACCGTCGGCAATCAGAATTTCGCCCGTGCTCGCAATATCAACATCTGCCGGTCGATCGAGATGCACACCGTCGTAACCTGGTTCGTCAGTAACACCGATCTGCAGCAGAATCTCAGTGAGTTCGGAATTGAACTTCAATACCCGGTGCGCCGCCTCATCGACAACCCAGACATTGCCCTGGTCATCAACCTCGATAAAATGCGGCACGGTCCCGGTTATCCCGTCACCACCGGAGCGCAGATACTGACCAGACTCATCGAAGACTAGGATCGGATGCTCACCACGATGAAAAGCGTACACGTTGTCATCGCGATCTACGGCCACGCCCGAAACACCGGGTTGAAGGTTGGCTGGGCGAGGTGGGGGCGTTTCTCCACGAGCAATAGCAGCCGCACGGGTTAACTCAGCCTCGGCCAGTGCGCGTTCTCGTTCGGCCGGCAAAGGAAAGCCCTGCGGGTGGCCGAACACCCAACCGCTCGGTAGCTTTGCCCAGTTAGGGACGAGCGAGAACGTAACACTCTGTGCGCTCAATGACATCAGCACAACCGGTAGGCATGCGGCGATTAAACAAATAGTGCGCGTCATGGTGTTTATCCCTCAGCGTCCTGTTTCCACAGGAATGTCCTTTTGGAACCAACCGCTACCAAAATTTAGGAACGGTCCCCCATCGACAGAAATCCGTGCCTCAATCTTGTAGTTGACCGGAGAAACAAGTCGCGTTCGGTACCGTAGCTTGACTTGCTGACCAGCAACAGTGAAGGGTGCCGTCTCATAGTGGATTGTGTAAAACCCTCCAAGATCACCACCGATCGGACCCGCGTGTAGCATTTCAAAGCCACGGCTATCCCGTTCCCACCGTGCAAAGGTTCGGTTCTCGGCCTGATACGCAATCACGCTCTCAATCGTAAATGGTCCAGCCGGACCATCGACTTCAGTGCGACTGGTAAAAAAATTATCTTCACCACCAGCGAAGGTCTCAGTCCCCGTCAGTGTTCCACCAGGACCCAACGGTGACTCGGGCACGCGCCACTCAAAATGCCATTGGCCTGGGAAATACTGCTCGTAATCAAAAACAGGCACCTCGTCGCTCTTTTCGGTCGGCCGCCCAAGGTCGGCAATCTGGCCCCGAGGTAATTGACGTTGCTGAGAGGTCGTCACCCGACCCGCCAGCGACGAAGTCACGGCAAGCACAACGAACAACGACACGAATAGAAACAGACGCCTCAGCATAACTTGATAACCTTAGCCCGAAACAACTGAAGCCGAGCTACAGTGGCTCGGCTTCAGTCAAACATCCACGATGGCGCATGGAGAAAAGTGGCCTATTCCTGCGCCCCGTCCGTCGTTTCGATTAACCGGGTCAAATCTTGGCTGTCGATGGTGTACTCAGTGAACGCCTGGTACATTTCGTCCCAACTCTGATCACCCCAGTAGACTTCAAGTTGCGGACCAGGATTCCACCGGTTAGCCAACGAGTTGTCGTAGACACCGATACCGGTAATCTTGCTCCCAGCCGGAATATGCATCGGCTCGGCTAACTCGTAGTGAATTTGCCAGTTGAAATCGAACTTGGGCACATCGAGAATCGTTTCTTCACGACCATCGGGAAACGTCACAACCCACCTCAGGCTTTTGCCTCGAAGGTGCATGTGGGGAGACAAGCCGTAAAGAGTGATCGGTTCAGTTACCGGCGTGATACCCGTAATTTTCCAATTTCCTTCATAGGGGGGAATATTGGGAATCTTTGGTCGGACCCGCTCGCCGTTCTCGTCCAGAGTTGGTACGATTTCTTCACCTTGCACGATATAAATATCATGGCCGAAGGCACTCGTTGGGACCGGATTTCCAGCTTGGCGCGTGAGAACTTCATGGTGCACTGGTTTCGTATTGAACCAGAGTCCAAGTTTCGATTGATCCGTTTCAACTTGCCCGACGGCGTTATAGTGCATGGTGAATCGAACGTATTTTCCAGCTGTGACGCGTTTGCCCGTGCCCGGCATGAAACGTTCGACGCCGCGTCCCGGCACATATGAGATGAGCTTGCTGCTTCCAGCTAGGTTGAATTGATTAAAGACCTGCTGTTCGATTCTCGTAGAATTCGTGCGGCGTAGTTTCGAGGCCGCGTCCCGGTCGAGCACTTCACCGTCAAATGTTTCAAGAATGCCGTGTTCGCCAACCCGTGTTCCTGGCGGCAAATCCACGACGTAGGCACCGGCATGATGCACCACGCTTCGGTTCGAGGGGCGCAACTCAATCACCTCGGCGAAGCGGTCTTCCTCCCAAGGAATGGCAACATAAAAATCTAAATATTCTTCTTGGCCTTCTGCAGCGATTTCATATTCAACGGGCAATTCGAACACATAGTCCGGTTCACCACCTTTATAGGTCCAATTTTCTGGAAAATCTGGCAGAGCTGGTAGATCGCCCTCACCTTGGGGTGCTCCTCCGTCGACCC
>PBHT01000049.1 GCA_002720285.1 Acidobacteriota bacterium
TACCGTAGTCGACGCAACATTAAGTGCGGAAATGGCGCGAAGCGCGTACTCGATCATCGGTCGTCCGGCCACGCGGTGCAAAACCTTTGGGAACGCCGATTTCATGCGCGTGCCCATACCCGCTGCCAAGATCAAGACGTGCGTATCAACCATAGTCGCTAGAAATTGTAGTGTACCGGATCGTCGAACTGGCGTCCCGCCGGCATTCAAGGAGCTACCGCGCCGGCCGGTGGCCCCGCCGACGTTTTTGCACGGGTGGTTTGAGTAATTTCTGAACCCGTTGATCTTCCCGCAGAGATTTGAAATCTGGCTCTTGACGCGCGACTGTTCGATTTTCTGGTTCGAGCTCCACCGCCCGCTCTAGATGGGAGATCGCTAGGTCTGGGCATTCAGCTTGGGCATAGACGATGGCAAGCATGTAGTGGGCTTGTTCAGCTTCAGCATCTTGGCTGACAGCCTGCTGTAAGTGACGCAGTGACTCATCTTGAGCTGCATTATTAAGGGCTATCGTCGCCGCGTAGACCAACTCCTCTATTGTTGTTGGTCCCGGCGTGAGTGGCATCGTTTGGCGTTCACACACCCGTAGATGTACCCGGGACCGGTCGTGCAACTCATGCTCATCGTGAAACTCCTCAATTACTGACCTGAAAGCAATGCCCGCTGACGCAAAATCACGAATTTGGAGGGCGCCCAGACCATGTTCATAAGTGCTGATGGCCTCTCGGTGCCTGGCTAACTTGGCTTCTCTGGCTGCCTCCTCCTGAGGACTGGGTCTCGGAGCCGGCGGGCTGACGGCCCGGCCGGTCTTCGCTTTTCTCTTTCCTCGCACCGTCCGCTTTGCTTTGGTCGCTCGGCGTTGCTTCGCCATCTAATCTCCTGATTTGGGCGCGGTAGGTTAGCAGAAGCTATATCTGGGGTCAACATGGCCCCAGACAGGCGACTGGTTCCTAACGTTGCTAGTCATTGAGTGAGCCGGTCAATATTTCTTTGCTTCTTCGATTGCCCTATAAACTGCCTTAGAGGACATTCCATGTCTACGAGACAACCTCAGAACAGCCTCTCTTCTCATAAGTTCCTTTTTATCTGTTAAATGACAGAACTCATTATAAATAAGCATCTTATCGACTGAATGATTTTTTCTTTTGTCTGGAGTAGAAGGGCTAATAACGAGGGTAAATTCACCCTTGATAGAAGTTAACTTATTTATTACAAATGAGATAGGTCCTTTAACCAACTCCTCGTGTTTCTTTGTGAGTTCTCTACCGAGACTAATTTCTCTGTCGCCGAATATATCTCTCATATGACCTAATAACTTGAGAATTCTGTGAGGAGATTCAAAAATTACGATCGGCCGAGGCTCGTCTACGAGTCTCTCGAGCCAAGCCGTTCTCTCTTTGGCCTTGGGAGGTGGAAATCCTGCAAAAAGAAACTGGTCCGTTGTCATTCCTGATGAGACCAATGCGGTGAGAATAGCGCTGGCGCCAGGAACAGCTTCCACACGAATACCTCGTGTATGAGCAGCCGCGATGAGTCGTGTTCCGGGGTCAGACAGTGTTGGAGTGCCCGCATCCGAGACCAGTGCAACCAGTTGGCCCTGTTCGAGCTTAGAGAGCAGGGAAGCCTGTTTTTGTTGTTCGTTGTGCGCGTGAAAGCTCGTGGTCGGAGTCGAGATCGAGTAATGTCTAAGTAGAGTTGCAGTGCGGCGGGTGTCCTCGGCCGCGATGAGGTGGACCTCTTGGAGGACGCGGATCGCCCGTAACGTGAAATCTTCAAGGTTGCCGATGGGCGTGGCGACCACGTAGAGGGTGCCGGGCATGCGAAATACCGTGCGTCAACCGGCGCCGGCAAGCGTATTCTATCATTCCCGCGAGGCGGCGTTCGAGAGATCGCTCGCCTAGGCGATAGACGACATCCTGAATGTACTCAGGCGAACCGCTGTCACCGTTTGTTGAGAACTACCTGAATTACCTATACGAGACTCAGCCCACCGCCGCAGCCTTCGACGGTGTTCATCAATACGATGACCTTCTAGAGGATCCAAGCCGCACCGCACTTGAGGGACAGGGCCGTGAGTTGGGGGGACTGGTAAGACAGCTGGCTGCTGTTGGCAAGTCGGGGATGACGAAGACCGAACAGGTCGAGCGCGAAATGCTCACTGCCAACATCCGTGCAAGGATATTTGAACTTGAAAATATACGTTCATGGGAACGTAACCCACAGTGGCACTCCGAGATTCTCGCCACGAGCTTGGCGGGGCAGGTCTTGTTTCCCTACGCACCGGTAGGGGAGCGCGCACGCCGCATTCTCTCGAAACTAAAACAAACGCCCCGGCTCGTCGAAACGGCGAGGAAGACGATTCAAGATCCGCCGGGTATCTTCATTAAGGAAGGCATTACGTCGCTTAACGGGGTAGTCGAGTTCATTGAGCACGACCTACCACGAGCCCTGACCAGTCTGGACGACATGCATCTGTTAAGTGATCTCGCCGATGCGTCTACAGAAGCAGTTACAGCAATTCACGGCTACACCGAGTATCTACGCAACGAGGTGGCACCGAAGGCTCGAGGTTCGTTCCGGCTCGGCCGGGAAAACTTTGATGGGAAGCTTGAACTTGAAGAAGGCGTAACACTAGGTGCTGACCGCCTCCTCGCGATTGCACAGCGGGAACTCCGCGAGACCCAAGAGGAATTTCGCAGCGTCGCTGGGCGGCTTGGCGGGGATGTGGCATCGGCACTTGAACGTCTAAAACAGGATCATCCGTCTGCCGCCACGTTGGTGTCGACGGCCCAAGGTCAGGTGACGGAACTCGCCGCATTCGTAGAACGAAAGGGTCTCGTTTCCGTGACCGATGGCGAGGTGCCCGTGGTAGCTCCCACGCCACCCTTTTACCGGTGGACGTTTGCCAGCCTCTGGGCGCCGGGCCCCTTTGAGGCTAGACCGCTGCCGACCTACTACTACCTGACTGATGTCGACCCCGCTTGGACACCCGACCGCCAGGAGCAACATCTTCGCGATTTTCACATCGGAGCACTCTGGGCGATCTCGATGCACGAAACCTACCCCGGGCACTTTCTTCAACACCAGCATGTGTGCCGGATCGAGTCGAAACTTCGCAAATCGGGACTTCTTGCGTCGATTGGGTTTATCGAGGGCTGGGCGCACTATGGCGAGCAGGTCATGATCGAGGCTGGGTTTGGTGGGAAGGATAATCACGTCAAGCTTGGTCAGCTCGCCGAGGCGCTAATTCGTCTCGCACGACTTGTTGTCGGTATCCGGTTGCATGTCGAAGATATGTCAGTCGAGCAGGGCGTACGATTCTTTCGTGACGAAGCGTTCATGGAAGAGGGGAGCGCACGCCGGGAAGCCGAGCGGGGCACCTTCGACCCTGGCTATGTTGTCTATTCGCTCGGCAAACTGATGATTCTTAAACTCAGGGCAGACTACGAAGCCAAACACCCGAGCGAGTTCTCTCTCAAGACCTTCCACGACCGTCTCCTTGGCAACGGGAACTTGCCGATCTGGGCGCATCGTCGCCTCATGCTCGGTAGTAATGCCGGGAACGCGTTGGCGTGAATGACCCTCTTCCCCGTTGACAGGTGGAGAGGGCGAGCGTACGATGGTCGCTTCTAACGTCCTGAAAACATGCCCCTTTACGAGTACGAATGTAACACCTGCGGTGACCGTTTTGAGCGGATTCAGCGATTTTCTGATCCACTCGAGAAAAAATGTCCGGCCTGTGGTGGACCGGTGCGGAAACTGTTGTCGTCGCCCGCGATTCAGTTCAAGGGCACCGGCTGGTATGTGACCGACTACGCCAAGAAGTCGGGTGCTGCTTCCCGGTCGGATGACGGCGCGAAACCCAGTTCTCCGAGCGACTCCAAAACCAAGAAAGACAAGCAGAAAACTAGTTCCTCTTCTGACTCCCCCGCTTCATCATCGAGTTCGGCATCGAAGAGCTCGTCTGGCTCCCCCTCCAAAAAGTAGGCCGCGGGGTTACCTGCTGGCAGAGGTTCCGTTCAGTGAAGACGGAAAGGGGTTACATCCGTCAGTTGCCGGCCGGCCTGTTGACGCCGACCTTGCGGAGATATTCGCGAAAGGTGTCCGACAAGTCAGGGTGCTTGAGGGCGAAGTAGGCGGTTGCCCGCAGAAAGCCAAGTTTGCTACCGGTGTCGTGGCGAACGCCGTCGATTTCACAAGCGTAGATCGGCCGGCCGGTCAGCAGTTGTCGGAGTGCGTCGGTCAACTGGATTTCACCTTGCGCGTCTGGCGGGGTCGTGTCGAGAATGGGGAAAATGTCTGGAGTGAGGATGTAGCGGCCAACAATGGCAAGGTCGGAAGGCGAATCTTCCCTTGTGGGTTTCTCAACCATGTCATGAATCCGATAAACACCGGCGTGGTTCGAAACCGGTTCGGCATCGACGATCCCGTAGTCACTAATCCGATCAGCAGACACTCGTTCAACCCCGACAACAGGGCCGTCAAGCTTTTCGTAGACATCGATCAGTTGACGCAACGCTGGTGGGGTGGCATCGATCACATCGTCGCTTAAAATAACGGCGAATGCTTCGTCGCCGATTAGCTCGTGCGCCAAGATCACGGCATGCCCCAGACCCAACGGCTCACCCTGCTGGACTGTGGAGATGCTGGCGGGGCAGGGGACACTCCGGACCTCCGCGAGCAGGTCCCCCTTGCCACGTGACTCGAGTAGCGCCTCCAGTTCGGCGTTAATCTTGAAATGGTCTTCGACAAGCTTGGTTCCCTGGCCGGTTACCAGGACGACATGGTCAATGCCAGCGGCGGCGGCTTCTTCAACGCTGTACTGAATAATTGGCTTATCAACCAATGTCAGCATCTCTTTTGGCTGTGCCTTGGTCGCCGGCAGGAACCGGGTTCCGAGACCGGCGGCTGGAAAGACTGCTTTGCGGATGGTTGGCAACACGCGTAACCTCTCGGCGGGCATCCTACCTCAGGTGCCACCGTGGGGATAAACGATTTAGAATGCTCCTAGCGCACACGGCGCAACGATGGTAACAGCAAGGCCGTCATCATGCTTGACCCAGCAATAGTTAGAGATCATCTCGACGAGGTTGAAAAGGGGCTCACTGAGCGAGGGGCTACTAATCTTAAGGCCGACCTCGCCACGATTAAGGAGCTCGATACTAGGCGTAAGGCGATCATTCCTAACCTCGAAGAGGCGCGTCGGGAGCGCAAGGAATTGGGCGCTAGGGTCGCTTTAGCCAAGAGGGCTGGTGAGTCGGCGGATGACTTGCTGAAGAAAGGCCGAGCCCTCTCCGACGGGATTCATGAGCAGGAGAAAGATCTCGCAGCTGTTGAACAGGAACAGCAGAAGCTCTTGCTCCGGCTGCCAAATTTGCCGCACAAGAGCGTGCCGCGAGGTGCCAACGAGAAGGCAAATCAGGAAATCAACCGCTGGGGTGAAGTAACTCGCTTTGACTTCACACCGAAAGCGCACTGGGACCTTGGTCCCGAATTGGGCATTCTCGATTTTGAGCGTGCTACGCAAATGTCTGGAGCTCGTTTTGCTGTGTTGCTTGGCGTGGGCGCAAAACTGAACCGCGCAATAATTAATTTCATGCTTGCAGTCCACACGAAGGAGCATGGTTATATTGAGGTAGCCCCACCGTTTCTCGTCAACGAAGAGGCTCTGATCGGCACCGGCAACTTGCCTAGGTTTGAAGCCGACCTGTTCAAAATGGCAGGGAACTCGAATCTCTACTTAGTGCCAACCGCTGAGGTTCCACTCGCCAATCTTCACCGGGAGGAGATTCTGGACGGTCGAAGACTACCACTCAGCTACGTGGCCTACACGCCGTGCTTCCGTAGCGAGGCCGGTTCTTACGGCAAGGACGTAAGAGGCCTCATTCGCCAGCACCAGTTTGAGAAAATTGAGCTGTTCAAGTTCACGACCCCTGACCAATCGTACAGGGAGCACGAAACACTGACCCGCCATGCGGAAATCATCCTTGAGAAGCTCGGCCTACCATATCGACGGATGGTCTTGAGCACCGGTGACATGGGTTTTGCCGCGGCGAAGACCTATGACCTTGAGGTGTGGTTACCTGGACAGGAAACCTATCGTGAGATCTCTTCGTGTAGTAACACAGAAGCGTTCCAGGCCAGACGTGCAGGGATCAAGTTCCGACCCGGCGGCGTGGGTAAAGCTGAGTTCGCCCACACTCTTAATGGCTCCGGACTTGCCGTTGGTCGTACCCTTATTGCTGTGCTGGAAAATGGCCAACAGGCGGACGGTTCGGTCGTCGTGCCCGAGGCGCTCCGGCCGTTCATGGACGGGCAGGAGGTCATCGAACCCGCACGCTAGTTCTTTATTGGAGGGATGGCCGAGCGGTTGAAGGCGGCGGTCTTGAAAACCGCTGTGGGGGAAACTCCACCCTGGGTTCGAATCCCAGTCCCTCCGCCAGTATCCACACTGACTGCAGGCCTAGGAATCTGGGACCTGCATAGCGTCGTATACAGGCGGTAGCCTAAATTTCGCCCGAAGGATTCAGACAATGGCAAATGAGCCAAACGCTACATCTAGGTTCGCGCCGCGCTACTCGGAAATTCCGACCTTTATGCGGACGCCGTTAATTCGTGATCCATCAAAGTTGGATATTGCCTTGGTGGGGGTTCCATTCGACGCTGGAGCGGAAAATCGACCCGGTCAGCGTCACGGGCCGCGCGAGATTCGCAATATGTCGAGTTTGACTCGTTCGATCCACCATGTCACAAAGATTAACCCCTATGAGTTGTGTCGCATCGGCGATATGGGGGACGTAGCGTTCCCTTGTGCCTTCGACTTAGAGAAAAGTCATGCTGACATCACGCGGTTTTATGCAACCTTGCGGGAGGCGGATGTAGCACCTCTGAGCGCTGGCGGCGACCATTCAATCAGCCTCCCAATTCTTCGCGCGATTGCTGGACGACAGCCGGTGGGCATGGTTCACATCGATGCTCATACGGACACCTGCGACGAGGAACTCGGATCCCGATTTACTCACGGCACCCCATTTCGTCGAGCAGTGGAGGAAGGGCTCCTCGACCCGAAACGGGTCGTACAAATCGGTATCCGGGGGGCGCAGAACTCGGAAGAAGGATGGGTGTTCTCCCTTGACTCCGGAATGCGCGT
The DNA here is from genome assembly GCA_002720285.1 of Acidobacteriota bacterium. Taxonomy (GTDB): domain Bacteria; phylum Acidobacteriota; class Vicinamibacteria; order Vicinamibacterales; family UBA823; genus UBA11600. The sequence goes on from PBHT01000049.1 coordinate 7,148, forward strand.
TATCTTCATCGAAGAATTTAGTCGGCTTGGTGTGGAGGCGGTCATTGCGGAGGTGCGTCGTTCGGTCGGGGACTGTCCGACCTACGTGTCTTTCGATATAGACAGCCTTGATCCAGCATTCGCGCCTGGAACAGGGACACCCGAAGTAGGTGGACTAACTACTATCGAGGCGCAGGGATTATTGCGTGGTCTCCGAGGACTTAACCTAATTGGGGGCGACGTAGTTGAGGTCTCGCCGCCATTCGATTCCACGGGAAACACCGCACTTGTCGGGGCCACCATGATGTACGAGATCCTGTGCGTAGTAGCTGACGCCGTCTCACAAAGGAAGGGGACCAGTAAGTGAGCACTTTATCAGGCCAGAATTCTTGGGCGGGAGTCTAGCCTTCTGCGATGCAGTAAAGATGGTTGTAGCCACGCAGATACAGTTCATTGCCGACGAGTGCGGGTGATGCATCGAAGCCATCGTCGAGTGTGTTAGCTGCGAGTATCTCAAACATCCCGCCATGCTTGATCACGAGGGTAGTCCCGTCTCGGCCTGGGATGTAAACGCGCTCCGACGCTCCCACCGGTGACGCGAAGATGTTCGGGACGTCGGTGAGTCGCTGGAGTTGGTAGTGTGGTTCACCAGTCTTGACATCGAACACCGACAAAATACCGTTGTTGCGCTTTAGTAAATAGAGGAAATTACCGTAGAGTAGTGGCGATGGGACATACGGTGTATCTCGATCTAGCGTCCAGACAATTGCAGCGGTGTCCGTAATGACGCCCTGAGCCAAGCCCAGGTCGATCGCCTTCAGGTCATTGCCCCGATAACCGGCTGTAACGATCACGAGACCGTCGGCACCGACCGGCGACGGAATTGGGTTCATGGTGAGGCCCTCGGTGTGCCAGATGACCTCACCGGACTCGAAGTCGTAGCTACGTAGCCGGTTCATGCCATTTACAACAACCTGCTTGTGTCCGTCGTGTTCGACCACTAGCGGTGTGGCCCATGAATCGATCTCGTCGCGGTTCGTACGCCACACCTCTTTACCAGTTTGTGTATCGAGAGCGACGATGAACGACTGACCTTGGTGATCCCAGACCACGAACAGGCGGTCGCTATGTACTGTAGGCGTGGTCCCCTCACCGAACTGGTTCCGCATGGTTTTATTGCCGAGGTCGTTTTCCCAGACGAGGTTGCCGTCGAGGTCGTAGGCATAAACACCCTGCGACTCAAATGACGCGAAGACAAGCTCACCGTTAGTCACCGCCGAACTGGAGGCCCAACTGCCGTTTTCGCCGTGCGTTGCTTCATGCGGCTGAGCTTCACGCGCCACCCGTTCCCAGAGGACCTGACCATCGCTCCGGTTGATCGCTAGCACCAGGAACTGGTGCGTGTCCCTGGGCTCGAATCCACCGCGAGGCGCGTGGGAGGGCTCCCCTGCGATACCAAGTGGTACTGCGGTAAGTAGAAAGATGCGGTCCCCCCAAACGATCGGTGAGGACGAACCGCGACCGGGAATGTCAATCTTCCAGCGAATATTCTCTGTCTCACTCCATTTTAGGGGGGGATTAGCATTCGTGGACACACCAGTCGCCCACGGACCGCGCCATTCCGGCCAGTAGTCCCCATCTTCCTGTGCGGCGACGGATGTGGCCCAGACTGTTACGCTTAAGAACACCAAAAGTCTGATCAAAGTTCGGTCCACGAAATTCTCCTTAAGACCCGAGACGCCTGTTCCTAACAAAGTATTATCGTCCGGCCACGGTGCCAAGCTTGTACCCCTTGGGTGGCTCAGATCCAAGTAGATGTCGTACGAAGTAGTCCCACCGCCGCCGCATCCAGTATGGTTCACGGCCGAAACCATGGCGCCGGTTTGGGAACATTACGAGATCGAAGTCCTTGTTGGCTGCGATAAGGGCATCCACTAAAAGCAGCGTGTTCGATGGCGGCACGTTGCTATCCATCGTGCCGTGCCCTAGTAACAATTTCCCTGTTAGGTTTTCGGCAAGGAGTTGATTCGCTTGGTTATCGTAGTTCGTCGTACCGTCGGGGTTCGTTTCGAGGAGACCTTGCCATTTCTCCCCCCAATCGTCCTCGTAGTTCCGGTTGTCGTGATTTCCGGCGCCTGAGACCGCTACCTTGTAGAAGTCTGGGTAGCGCAAAATCGCATCAGTCGAGGCGTAGCCTCCCCCCGAGTGTCCCCAGATACCCACGCGGTTGAGGTCCATCCACGTGTGCCGTCTTGCCAACTCTTTGATCATGGCGATTTGATCCGGCAAGCCGTTATCACCCATATTGCCGTAGTAGGAGTCGTGGAAAGATTTTGACCGACCGGGTGAGCCCATGGCATCCACTTCGACAACGATGAATCCAAGCTCAGCCAGTGCCTGCTTATCACTCCGCGAGGGCCGGAAGGAACGGCTGCCGACGCTACCTGTCTGTGGACCTGGGTAGAGATAATTCACAATCGGGTACGAGCCTGCCGTGTTGAGATTCGTTGGCTGGTACATCAGACCGTAAAGGTCAGTTACGTTATCTCTCGCCTTGACTGTAAATGGAATTGGTGGTTGCCAGCCGGCTTCTTCGAGACGGGAGATGTCCATCTCCTCGACGGTCAACAGATGTTCACCATCAGCGGTCCGGAGAATCGTGGTTGCCGGAACAGTGGGAGTCGAATAGTTATCGACGAAATAGGCGCCCGTTACCGAAAGGGTGATGGTGTGGTGCGCTGGTTCGGGCGTCAGAAGTTCGAGGTTTGTGCCATCCATCCCAATACGGTAGAGGTAGTGGAAATAAGGGTCGCCAGGCTCACGCCCGGCACCCATAAAGTACAGGGTGCGGTTCGCCTTATCGATCCGAAGCAGTTGCAAGACGGTCCAGTCACCGGTCGTGATCTGGTGTTTAAGGTCACCAGTTTCCAGGTCATACAGGTAGAGATGTCCCCAATTATCTCGTTGAGAAAACCAGATCGCTTCATTTGTTTCGTGTAGTGCGTGCCAGTTAATTCTTCCTCTCCCAGACTCGAAGAACGTTTCAACTGTCTCTGTGAAAACATTTCGCACTTCACCAGTCTCGGGGTCGGCGAGCTTGAGTCTGGCTTCTTTGTGGTTCCGTGACGAAGAAACGAACGCAAGCAGTGATGAGTCGTCACTCCACTCCACATCGAGCCACTGGCCGTTACGGCTAGCCACGTGATCGGAGATCGTGGACCGGTGGGGGTCGGGTGGGACCAGCAGGTCCACCACGCGAGCTTCGTCCACATGAATAACAACGCGCCGCATCATGAAGATGTGTTCATCGCCGGGTAACGGATACTTCCATGCTTCTAGTTCGGAATGCCCGACTTGGGTGGACACAAGATACATCTCACCGACGAAGCGGCCGTCATGTTGGAAGGTTGCAATTTTCTCAGAGTCTGGTGACCAGAGGACCACTGGTTGATCGCGTCGGACCCAGCCCGCATTGTTGGTTGCGTAGCCGTAATGTTCAATACCATCAGTCGTGAGCTGTGTCTCTCTGCCAGAGGTCAAGTCACGCATCCAGAGATTATGCTCTCGGATAAATACTGCTCTCTGTCCATCAGGGGCTACAACGGCGTTCCGTAAGTTCTGCGCATCTAGGCGCGCTACCTCGTGGCAGGCATATGTCTCGATGATGCAGGTGTACTGTCGCTCTTGGTGGCCAAACGTGATTGACGCACCGTCATCTGAAAATCTCGCTTGAGCAGGTAAGTTGAAAGCACTGTAATCCGTATTGACCGCAGCCGAGAGTGCCGCTGCCATGTTGGCATGGTCGAAGGCACGCGCCCGCACGCCCTCCTCGGGATCGGCCATCACGAATTCCCGACCCTCTGGAATCCGATTCTGGTAGACGAGCCTGTCGCTAGTCAGCCAGGCCGGACTGGTCATAACGCCCGAAACGAGTGAGTCAGTCTGACCACTCAGAAAGCTTTCGGCACGAGTGTAGTCTTCAGCGGTCACGACGGGCTGCGCTTCGACGCGCGCCGGCATCAAAGCGGTGAAGACTGATAGCAATAAGAGCGTAATCCGCATGCCACTCCCCTTGATGGTAATGATGAGGAAAAGAAAATGATGCTCACGCCAACCAAGCTACCATGGCAGTCTACGACTGCATCTCCCAAGATGACAAGGGATAGAAGACAATGTTTCGCTAGGGTCCGTGACCGCAGCTATTTAGGCGGCTGGCGGGGGGGCAAAGACCAAGCCTCTGTCGCCAGAACTAACTGACAAAAGGGACGTTCTAGCCGAGAATGCTTTCCGAAAGCCTAATCCAGTGAGGCGCCCTCGTTCCCAGCTATAATTCTTGTCTTCGATGACGACGCCAAACCTGTCGTGTTGCGGTCTATGGGATGGGGTCGCTGTGGTCCAGTTGTCAGGGGAGGGTTAGCACGTGTCACAGTATTCGCGTAACAACGTCAGCCTTTTACTCTTCAGCGGTCTGTTCTGTGTGACTGTGTCACTAAGTGCACAGACGGTGATTCCTGACACTGAATGGCGCACCTACGGCGGCGACCTCGCAAGTACCCGCTATTCATCACTTGATCAGGTCACTGCTCAAAACTTTGGTGACTTGGAACTAGCGTGGACCTTCCAGACCGACAGCTTCGGCCCGCGGCCGGAGTCGAACTACCAAGTCACTCCGCTCATGGTGGGTGGTGTGATTTACACAACCGCGGGTTCACGCCGAGCGCTTGCTGCGCTGGATGCGAAGACCGGGGAACTGCTGTGGATGCACCGCCTTGACGAGGGCGAACGAGGTCAGCAGGCTCCTCGACGGCTTTCGGGACGCGGGCTCGCTTACTGGGACGATGGTGCAGCGGGTCGGATCCTCTATGTCACGCCTGGGTACCATCTCGTTGCGCTCGATGCGTCAACCGGTGACCAAGTTCCGAACTTTGGTTTGGACGGCATCGTTGATTTAAAGCGAGACCTTGACCAGGAGATTGATCCTGTCACGGGCGAGGTTGGCTTACACGCGGCTCCGGTTGTTGCTGGCAATACGATCATCATTGGCGCTGCGCACGCGGTAGGCAGCGCGCCGGTCAGCCGGGAAAATGTCAAGGGATACGTGCGCGGCTACGACGTCCGCACTGGGGAGCGGAAGTGGATCTTTCATACGATCCCACTGCCAGGCGAGTACGGTCACGAGACTTGGTTAAATGAGTCCTGGCGCTACACTGGTAATACGGGCTTGTGGGGGCAAGTAACCGTTGACCTTGACCTGGGCTTAGCCTATCTGCCGCTTGAGATGCCGACAGGTGATTACTACGGTGGGCACCGGCTGGGTGACAATCTCTTCGGTGATAGTTTGGTAGCGGTCGATCTTGAGACCGGAGAACGCGTGTGGCACTACCAGACTGTACATCACGATGTCTGGGATTTTGACCTTCCATGTGCGCCTATCCTTGCTGACATTACAGTTGACGGCCGTGCCATAAAGGCGATCGTTCAGCCGACGAAGCAGGGTTTTCTGTTCGTCTTCGACCGCGTAACAGGGGAACCGGTCTGGCCGATTGAAGAGCGTCCGGTCCCTCCCTCGGACGTGCCTGGTGAAGTGCTGGCGCCGACTCAGCCCTATCCGACGAAGCCACCCCCTTTCGACCGTCAGGGGATTGGCCCAAACGATCTAATTGACTTCACACCTGCGCTTCGAGCCGAGGCACTCGAAGTTGCCTCACGATACCGTCTCGGACCTCTTTACACCCCTCCATCGGTTGCGACAGCCGACGGCACCTACGGAACCCTGATGATTCCATCGGCTACTGGTGGGCCCAACTGGCCAGGCGGTGCTTTAGACCCGGAAACCGGGATTTTCTACATCTATTCAAAGACGCAGGTCGTGTCGCTCGGTCTTGTCAACAATCCCGAGCGATCGGATATGGATTTCATTCGTGGCCGTCCGACGGGCGTCAACGCTGCGCGGGCGGCGTTGAGCGTCTCTGGTCTGCCGTTGGTGAAACCGCCGTGGGGACGGATCACGGCGATTGACCTCAATGCTGGAGAGCTTCTCTGGCAAGTCGCACACGGCGAAACGGCGGACCGTGTACGTGACCATCCGGCGCTTCAGGATTTTGACATCCCGCGCACTGGTCGTGTCGGGCGGGTTGGAACGCTCGTAACCAAGACACTTGTCATTGCAGGTGACGGCGGGGTGTTTACTTCAGCCGACGAGCGCCAGGGCGCGCGGCTCCGGGCTTACGACAAAATGACCGGTCAGGAGATTGACGCAGTGTTTATGCCATCCTCACAGACCGGATCACCGATGACCTACAGCATTGACGGTGTCCAGTACATCGTTGTCGCTGTGGGCGGTGGCACCTACGCTGGAGAGTTACTCGCGTATCGACTGCCTGAGTCAGAAGACAACGGAGGAGCTTAGGTAGTGCGGTTGCGTGGACCCATTAAGCTGGGCTATTCGATGAAACCAGAGATTAAGATTACAAGAACTGCGGCCGGCGCGACGTAACGCATTAGTATCTGCCAGACCGTAAAGAAAACGTCGTGTTTCATTGCTAACTCCTGCTGAAACGCGTTTCCCGCGATAACCCATCCCGAGAATAGTGCAATCAGCAGCGCGTTAATTGGTAGCAAGACCGACGCTGTTACAAAATCGAACACTTCAAAGAACGACATTTCCGCCATCGCGCCGATGAAGCTGAGCGGTCTAATATCTGCCAACACATTGTCAGACAATGCGGGAAGGAAGCCGACTATCCAAATTGAACTTCCGGCCACAATAGCCAGTGTACGCCGTGAAGTCTGCCACCGTTCCTCCAGGTACGACACGATCGGCTCAAGCATGCCGAGCGTCGTTGTGTAGGCTGCGAGCGACAGTAGCAGGAAGAACAGCACGCCGATAGCATGTCCTAGGCCCATCCCGCCGAAGGCAACTGGCATCGTGACAAACACGAGTCCTGGACCCTCAGCTGGATTCAGATTTGAGGCGAAGACAATTGGAAAGATCACAAGGCCGGCCAGTAGCGCGATGGCTGTATCGACTGCACCAATCACGAACGCCGCGTGGGGAACCGAGACTTCTCTGGGAAGATAAGCACCATAGGTCATCATAAAGCCAACACCCACGCCGACTGAGAAGAATGCCTGACCGAGCGCGAGCAGCAGCGACGTGCCAGTGAGTTGCGAGAAGTCGGGTGTGAAGAGAAAAGCTAAGGCAGCGGTGACATCGGCCGCGAAGACGTTGTACACGATCATGATCAGCATGATGAATACGAGGCTGGGCATCATGACCTTCGTGGCACGCTCGATGCCGCGATGGAGACCACTCCCGACGACCACAGCGGTGAGTCCGATCACGACGCCTTGCAGGAACACAGTGAGCCACGGTGAGGCCACTAGGTCTTGAAACAGACGCTGCGAATCGGCAGCACCCATGCTGTTGAAAGTATTCCTTACAGCCTCGACTGTGTAGTACAGGGACCAGCCGGCGACGATGCTGTAATAGGTAAAGCCGAGAAAAGGAACCAATAAACTAACGACACCGATTATCTGCCACCCTGCGTGGGCGCCCTGTTCTCGGATGATCGTCTTGGCCGAACCGATGGGACTCCGGTGCCCCATGCGCCCCAGTGCCAACTCGGCCGTGATCACAGGGACTCCGATGAGAAAGGCGAAGGCTAGGTAAACCAAGACGAACGCCGCGCCGCCGTTTTCACCAGCGAGAAACGGGAACCGCCAGACGTTCCCTAAGCCGACCGCCGCGCCCGTGGTAGCAAGTATGAACGACCCGCGCGAAGACCAACGTTTACGACTAGGTTCCACCATACTGCTTGGGTTAGGAGGAGGTTATTATCTGAGCTCGCGGTTTTTTCTGTAGCACGATCCAGTGCACACACTTCTTCTGGTCGTGGTAGATACGTTCGCAGTCGTCGCAGCGGACACACTCGGCAACCGAGATCTTTGGTCCGTCAATTGCGCCCCACTCACAGGCTTTCTCGCAGATCTTACAAGTCTGACATTCACCCCAACGCTTAATCCGAAACACGGTGAAGTTCGAAATGAGGCCAAGCGCTGCGCCGACTGAGCACAGATACCGACAATAGAGATTACGGACAAAAACCGTGGCTATTAGAAGAATAGCGACAAGCGTCCACATAACCGCGTTGCCATTCAGCGTGAACATCCAGAACGGCTCGACATACCGATAGATGAGGAAATCACCTGTGCCGAGGAAATAGACCAACACCCCACCGAGGATGCCGTACTTGAGATAAGCCAGCCGTCGGTCGAGCCACGCTGGTGGATCGATGCGAAGCCGCGACGGCAGAAGGCGATCAAGCACTTGGGTGAGTGCCCCGAATGCGCAAATCCGTCCGCAGTAGAGCCGCCCCCAGAGCACGGTCGATACCACCGTGAAGCCAATAAGCAGGTACCACGGGATGCTATGCCTGAACCCAGGAAGATTGCCTTGAAGAATCGCGAAAATGTTAACGATCGAGACGAGGTTTGATTTATATAAACCAAGATATGCAATCGACACAGCAAACGAGATGTATTTGAGGGCGACACTCTTCCTTGCAAAGCTGAAAAACGCAAAACCGAGCACGGCCACGATCCCGATAATGTCCGCGACCTCGCTCGAGTTAAGCGAGGCCATCGACTCTTCGACTTCATCTTCCTCCAACAATGCGTCAAGGTCTTCGAGAGAGAAGGTGGGCTGGCCGGTCTCGACGGCTTGGGATGTTGGTTCCGCGCGGACCGGCACAAAGCCTAGGCAACTGGCCATCGCGCAGGCTGCGACGATCTTGGCAACGGTCACGGTTGCGCCTCTAATTGTTCCTTGACGAATTCACGAAACATTCGCCGCGTTGATCGCCGGATGGCGGATGTGGCGGCACTTACCGTAATCGTTGCACCTGAGATGCCATCAACGTCGTCGCCGACCCGCAGTCGTTCGCGGTATCGGCGGTTAGGGAACTGATCTCTGAAACGCGCTAGATCGATTGACCGATAGCCGTAGGGTTCGTCATGAGTGACGACCGTGACGGCGGTTATGGTGCCGACTGGTCGAAGCCCGACCATGACGACGATCTCACTTGCGTATCCCGTAATAACATGTCCGACATCACTGTTGAGATAGGCTAGGCCAACTAGTGTCCCGACGTCGTCGTCTGTGCTGTAGGTGTACCCGCGGAAGTGTGGATACTCTCCGTCTTTACTAATGAAATGATCAGCTTCTGGCAACACAGTTCTCAGATGCTCCAAGTACTGCTCAACGCGCGCGCGGTCGGCCTGCTCATTGCCATAAAGGAAGAGCGTTCCTGGCACACCGAGCGCTAGGAGCGCAATCACCACTGCCGTAGCATATTTCCTCGCACTGTAGGAACTTTTGGTCAAGCTCGCTGACATGGTATCGGGCTCGCACATTCCCGCTGGGATTCTATCTTGCTTGTATCTGATTCAGCTAAAATTGATTGCCGTAAGAGGCCCAAATGTCAGCGATGAAAATCAAGGGGCAGGCCTCGATCGGTTGAAGTAAAACATTCTGTCTGCCGGACCGAAAGTTTCACTACTGGTAGATAATGTTGGACCTTAAGGAAACTTCGATGCTGATCGACCAAGAGTTAATAACTGAGCAGAACACTGAACTCGAACCTGAACTGTTTTCAGACTTTGAGCACCTTGGTGCGTATCTAGAACGCCGCGGCGTAGCGATCGACGGAGTTGTGCAGCGTGTGCGAGCCTTTACCGTAGCAATTCCCACCTGGGGCGTTAGCACGGGTGGCACACGATTCTCGCGGTTTCCAATGCCGGGCGAACCGCGCAACATCTTCGAGAGACTCGAAGACTGCGCTGTGGTGCAACAACTCGGGCGAGCGACGCCGAGAGTCTCACCACACATGCCGTGGGACCACGTGGATGATATCCATGCCCTACGCCTGCACGCTGAAGCACTCGGCCTAGGATTCGATGCTGTTAACTCCAACACCTTTCAAGACCAACTTGGGCAGGCCCACTCATACAAGTTCGGTAGTCTGACGCATACCGATCCGGCGGTGCGCGCGCAAGCGATCACGCACAACCTTGAGTGTATTGCGATCGGCGAACAGCTCGGGTCAACGGCGCTCACAGTTTGGATCGCTGACGGCGCGAATTTTCCTGGCCAGCAGCACTTTGCCTTGGCGCTTGATCGCTATCTTGGGTCGATGCGTGAGATCTACGCGCAGCTGCCTGAGGGCTGGAAAGTGTTTCTTGAGCACAAACTCTATGAACCGGCTCTTTACGCAACAGTCATCGCGGATTGGGGCACGAGCTATTTCTGTGCTGAGTCGCTGGGGCCGAAAGCGCAATGTTTGGTCGACCTCGGGCACCACGCACCGACGACCAACGTTGAAATGATCGTCGCCCGCCTAATCCAATTAGGAAAGCTGGGCGGATTTCACTTTAACGACTCAAAGTACGGTGATGACGATCTCGATACAGGCGCTATCGACCCGTTTCGCATCTTCCTTGTGTTCAATGAGTTGATCGACGCTGAGGTGCGACAAGTCGATGGGTTCGCTCCAGCCTATATGCTTGATCAATCGCATAACGTAACTGATCCGATTGAAAGCTTGATCGAAAGTACAGCCGCAGTACAACGCGCTCTGGCGCAGGCACTAGTAGTTAACCGTGAAGCGCTAGCGGTCGCGCAGGAGACAAACGATGCGCTCGGTGCTGCTCGGCTATTGCGGGAGGCGACCCAGATCAATGTTGAGCCTATCGTCCAAAGAGCTCGGCTAGATGCAGGCGGTGCAATCGACCCTGTCACGGTCTATCGTGCATCGACTTACCGGAAAGACAAAGTAACCACGCGCCCGGCGGAGCGCGGCGGCCGCTCTGGCATCGTGTGATGCCATGTTTGAGCCGGCTCTTTGTTACAGGCACGTTGTTCGTGCGCGGCCGGAAACAGCGACGATCGTCAAGGTGATGATAAGGGTGTGGAGGCCAGGTCGAGTGCCTATTTATTCGTCACTGACCGGTGCTAAGCGTAAGATGTAGTTACCGCGGGATGGGGATGTTTCTAGAGGGGGTTCCAATGACGAAGTTGGCCGAACGGATGAAGACGCGCGTTTTTACCTGCCTAGTGACGCTTGCACCTATTTTTGTTTTCGCCGGAACAGCGACAGGCCAGGATATATCACCCGACCATTACGAGGGCCTTCGCTACCGGCATATCGGTCCGGTCGGAAACCGAATTGCTTCAGTGGCTGGGGTTTCGGGCAACCCAAACATTTATTACGTTGGTGCCGCGTCGGGTGGCGTCTGGAAGACTGTAGATGGTGGCCTGTTCTGGGAACCGGTGTTTGATGACCACCCATCCCACGCGATTGGCGCGCTGGCGGTTGCGGCCTCCGACCCTGAAATCGTCTGGGTTGGTACGGGCGAACCACACATCCGGTCGAATGTGACGATCGGTGACGGAGTGTGGAAGTCAACCGACGGCGGTAGCACGTGGAGCAACATGGGGCTCGGCGCGACCGGTCGGATTTCTCGCGTTCTCATTCATCCATCGGACCCGAACATCGTCTATGTCGGGGCTCTGGGCCATGCGCACGGCTCGCAACCTGAACGCGGGGTGTATCGGACCATGGATGGCGGTGAGACTTGGGAGCACATCCTCTTTGTAGATGAGAATACTGGTGCCTCAAGTGTTGAGATGGATCCAAACAACCCCAGAATCCTATATGCAGGGATGTGGCACGTTATCTTTAACACCTGGGGTCGCGAAAGCGGCGGGCCTGGTAGCGGACTGTTCGTGTCACGCGATGCGGGTGATACCTGGAGAAAACTTGAGGGCAACGGTTTACCTCTCCGAACCATCGGGAAAGTTGATGTCTGCCTGACGCCGGCCGACTCCAACCGAATCTACGCGCTTATTGAGACTGGTGATGGGGTGCCACTAAATGGCGAGGAGACTGATAACGGAGAATTGTGGCGCTCGGATGATGGGGCCAAGACCTGGCAGCTTGTGACCTATGACCAGAATTTCGGTGGTCGGACTGCCTACTACAACAACTGCGCCGTCGCCCCAGACGATCCTGACGAAGCGTATTTCCTAACTGCGCCGCTCGTAAAGTCGATTGACGGGGGGCAGACTGGCATTGTCCAAGATGGCCGGCGGCGCCCGGGCGGTGATAACCACGACATCTGGATTGATCCGACCAACGGCGACAGGATGATCATTGGTAATGACGGTGGTCTCGCTATTTCAGAGAACCGAGGTGCGACTTGGCTGCGGGTGAATCTGCCGATTGCTCAGATGTACCACGTGACGACCGACACGAAAGTGCCCTACAACGTCTACGGTAATCGGCAGGACGGACCATCCTTTCGTGGGCCGAGCAACAGTCGAACCGGGGGCTTCGGTGGTAGCCGCATTCCGCGTGGCATGTGGCACTCAGTCGGTGGAGGGGAGAGCGGTTTTGCAACCCCGGATCCGGTGGAACCGGACATCATTTGGTCATCGGCGTCCGGTTCCGGTGCAGTTGGCGGGATCGTCGTTAGGTTCGACGAGCGCACCCGACAATTCAGGCAGGTTGAGGTGTGGCCAGAGAGCACGATTGGATGGCCGGCCGAGACACTGCGTTACCGATTCCAGTGGACCTTCCCGCTGCTCATCTCGCCCCACGACCACGACACGATCTACGTAACCAGCCAGCATGTGCATCGGACGGTGAACGATGGGCAGAGTTGGGAGGTTATTAGCCCTGATTTAACGACGAATGATAAAAGCAAGCAGGGATTGTCTGGAGGTCTCACGCCTGACAACATCGGTGTTGAGTACTGCTGTGTAGTCTATGCCTTCGATGAGTCGCCGGCGCAGCCCGGTGTGTTCTACGCCGGGTCGAACGACGGGCTCGTGCATGTCAGTCGTGACGATGGTCTTAGTTGGCAAAATGTCACGGCGAACATTCCCGACTTGCCGGAGCTTGGTGTTGTTCGGGGCATTGATGCATCGAAGTGGGATGCTGGCAAGGCGTATCTCGCAGTTGAGTTCCACCAGGTGGGCAATTTTGCACCGTACGTCTACCGTACTAACGATTACGGTGAATCGTGGACGAAGATCACCGATGGCATTTCCGACAGTGTCCTCAGCTTTACACGAAGCATTCAGGAAGACCCAGTGCGTCCGGGTTTGGTGTACTTGGGCACTGAGAACGCTGTCTATGTTTCGTTCAATGACGGTGATCAGTGGCAGCCGCTGCAGACGAACATGCCAGCCGCGCCGAACTACGGTCTTGTCATCCAGGAACACTTCAACGACCTGGTCGTCGGCACCTACGGACGGGGGTTCTGGATTCTTGACGACCTGTCCCCGTTGCAACAACTCACACCGGAGGTGGTTAACTCCGAGGTGCACTTATTTGAACCGCGCCCGACCTATCGTCTGCATAACATTACGTCACCACAGGCGATGCCAAACGATCCGTCTGACGGTGAGAACCCGCCGTATGGTGCCTCGGTCAACTACTGGCTCGGGTCTGATGGTCACGGTGACGTGAGCATTAGGATCGAAAACGACCGCGGTGAAACTGTTCGCATCCTCGATGGAACTACGCACGAGGGGATCAACCGAGTTTGGTGGGATCTCCGAAGTGAACCGTCAGCAGAGATCAAGCTGCGGACGAAGCCGATCTACGGAGAGTGGTTGGACCTGGGCGACGAGCGCTTGCGGTCGGGTGGTGGTGAAATCACTGTTCTTGAACCACCGGGAGCCTACACGGTTGTTCTGGACCTAGACGGCCGTGAACAGCGGCGGCAGCTTCAGGTTTTGAAAGACCCGAATTCCGAGGGAAGCGAGGACGACATCGCGGAACAAACCGCGCTGCTGTATCAACTACGTGACGATCACGAACAGGTGACAGTGGCCATCAACCAACTGGAGTGGCTCCGCCGGCAGCTTTATGACCTACAGGCGGTCCTGGCCGGTGCCCCCGCAGGCCGTGACTCACTCATTGAAGCGGCCGAGGAAGTGGACGGTACCCTCATCGCGGCCGAGGAAAAGTTGATTCAGATGAAGCGGACAGGCACCGGGCAAGATCAAATCCGTTGGCCGACGATGTTGTCTGGCCGGATCGGATACCTCATCAGGAATGTGGCCACTTACGATTTCCCGCCAAACGACCAGCAGCGCGAAGTGCAAGAAGTACTCGAAACGCGGATGCGGGATACGCTGGTCGAGGTGCGTAGAGCGATCGAGGATGTCAGATCGCTCAACGAAACCCTGGCAGAGCAAGGGGTCCCGCAGGTCTTGATTGGAACACCGCAACCGTAATGGAGCGGAGCCTGATTAATCTTTGAGACGGTCGAAGGGTGCGTCGATCCAGCGCGTCCTTCTTTCATTACGATGACTAATGTAGGCAACGGTGGGAGTAAACCGCTCGGTCTAACGACGGCCACAGCGTTCGTTATTGCGGCGATGGTCGGCACTGGCGTTTTCACGACGCTCGGGTTTCAGGTTGTCGACATCCGGTCACCGTTCGCCATCATGATGCTATGGCTCGTTGGTGGGGTGGTCGCACTATGTGGCGCGCTCAGCTACAGCGAGCTGGGCGCAGCACTACCGCGCTCAGGCGGTGAGTATCACATCCTCCGTCGGGTCTACACACCAGCGTTGGGGTTTTTGGCCGGGTGGGTCTCGGCGACAGTTGGGTTTGCCGGGCCCTCGGCTTTAGCTGCTATGGCCCTGGCGTCGTACACCGACGCGTTCATTCCTGGCCTGCCCGCAAAACATCTAGCCGCTGGGGCGGTGCTTACTTTCACGCTGATCCACGCGTCGAGCCTCCGGGTTGGCGCCCTGTTCCAAAACGTGCTGACCGGTCTGAAGGTGTGTCTCATCTTGGGATTTATCGTCGCTGCCTTCACTGTCGACCGTGCGCAGGAGTTGTCGCTAGTGCCGCAGGTGGGGGTCCTCGGCGTCATGACCGGACCGGCCTTTGCGGTAGCGCTGATCTTCGTTTCCTACGCCTACACCGGTTGGAACGCGGCGATTTACGTCATCGGCGAGATTGACCAACCAAGCCGCACGCTGCCGCGAGCGTTGCTTCTTGGCACCGGCGTGGTCACGGTACTCTACTTGCTGCTCAACTACGTGTTTCTCCGGACTGTTGCGATGGACCAGCTGGCTGGTCAGGTCGAAGTCGGTTTCTTGGCGGGCGTGCAGATCTTCGGCGAGGCCGGCGGGCAGATCGCGGCCGCCATCATCGCAGGTCTACTAGCTTCGACTGTGAGCGCCTATGTTTTCCTGGGGCCCAGGATTTTGATGGTAATGGGTGAAGACATTCCGGCGTTGGCGTGGCTGTCAGTGAAGAGTAGACGCGGCTTGCCTGTGAACGCCTTCATTTTTCAGACAGTCCTAGCTCTCACGTTCA
>PBHT01000050.1 GCA_002720285.1 Acidobacteriota bacterium
TGGACTCCCGCGCGCACGGAAAAATTGTGGTGTACAACGTGCCCTTTACGACGTATGCCCAAACAGTACGCTACCGGACGACTGGTGCATGGCGTGCAGCTCGCCATGGAGCAGTCGCCAGCCTGGTTCGGTCAGTAGGACCACGTGGAGCCCGGACGCCACACACTGGTGCAGTGAACTACACTGAGACAGACTCACGCATCCCCGCCGCGGCAATCACCGTTGAAGATGCAGAACTATTACAGCGGATGCAGGACCGGGGAACGCCCGGCTGGGTACACCTAGAAATGAACGCTCGCCTTCTTCCCGACGCCGAATCAGCTAACGTTGTCGGGGAAATTCTCGGATGGGAGCGGCCTGAGGAGGTAGTCGTCGTCGGTGGCCACATCGATTCGTGGGACGTGGGTACTGGCTCTACCGACGATGGTGGTGGCTGTATCGTGACTTGGGAGGCACTGCGAATCATTAATCAACTAGGACTGAGGCCACGCAGGACACTACGTGTGGTGCTCTGGACGAACGAGGAGAACGGACTTCGCGGCGCCACCGCTTATCGTGATCGCTATGACAAGCAGCTTGCCGATCACATCATGATGCTGGAGTCCGATTCAGGAGTATCCCGACCAAGAGGATTCCTGTTCACCGGCAACCCTCGTGGGCGCGAAACAGTTGGAGCGATTGCGTCACTCCTCCGCGGCATCGACGCCCATCGGATCGGTCCAAACGGTGGAGGCGCCGACATCGGTCCCAGTGTCCGGGCGGCTAACATCCCGAGTATGTCACTCGACGTTGACAGTTCGAACTACTTCACAATCCACCACACCCCCGCCGACACTATGGACAAGATCGACCCAACTGAAGTGGCGCAAAATGTGGCAGCCATCGCGGTGATGGCTTATGTCGTGGCGGATTTGCCTGACAGGCTCGGTCGTTAATCGTCTGTCGGAAAGAATTTTGAAACGCGTCTGGGCATTTTCAGTGCACACCATGGCCCATCTGTAGTGCTGACGGATCCGCACCGAGCCCATGTAGTGCTTGTTCCCACATCTGATGGGGATCACTGCTGAAAACAAGGTCGGGGTCGACCTCAACCGTGAGCCACGATGACGCCGCCAGCTCGGCCTCCAACTGTCCGGGGCCCCATCCAGCGTAACCCGTCAGTAACCTAGCGGGCGTATCAGCCTTTGCCTCGAGTAGCCGGCGCAATAAGTCAACCGAAGCCGATAGGTAGACACCGTTACACACCCGCACAGCCTCGGATGCGCCTAGCCCTTCACCAAGCAGAATCCAGCCTCGCTGTGGCTCAATCGGGCCGCCAATCCACAAGCGAAGCGCATTGTGCTCACTTGGTTTCGGGTTTAGTCCGATGACATCGGCGGCGGGGGTCTCGGTGGGACGATTCAGCACCAGTCCGAACGCACCCTCAGTGCCGTGCTCACAGAGAAGAATGACGGAGCGCTCAAAATTTGGGTCTAGGAGTTGCGGCATCGACAACAGAAGCGTCGGCGCCAACGAATGGTCTCGCGAACCGCTTTCTTCCATTACTTGCTCAGAAAGTTTGCTCATGGGGAACGTTACCCTGAGACAACGACTAAAATCGTATCAACCTTGGCTCGCCAGGGCCAGCTTTCGCTGCGCCCAGTCCACGTGCTCAGCGACCACTGGATCACGCACTGAGGGTATCCTATCCGTCTCGGCACCGCTCATGGCTTGGTCAAGAGCGTCCCGGGCTTTTGCGTCGCCACTGTTACCTAGCGCGACAGCAAGGTTACGGCGCAGCCGTTTTACACCTGCTCGCTTCAGCGCAGAACCCTTTATCGCCACACGTAGCTCCGCATCCGACCGTGTCCAGAGATCGGTAAGACTTGGCCTATCGAATATGGCGCGTGGAGCCCAGGCACCGTCATCCGACTTGGCCGGGGCACTGTTCCATGGACAGACATCCTGACAGATATCACATCCAAACACATGGTTCGTGAGGTCGTCACGCTGTGACTCCGGCACACCGTTTTTTAGCTCGATCGTCAGATAGGATAGACACTTGGTTGCATCGAGCACCCACGGTCTTGGAAGGGCTTCGGTGGGACACGCCTCGATGCACAGAGTGCAATTTCCGCACTGGTCCAGCGCAGCTTCATCGGGTGGTAGGTCCAAACTACAAATGATTTCCGACAAGAACAGCCACGAGCCTTGCTCGGCGTTAATGAGACAGGTGTTTTTACCGATCCAACCAAGGCCGGCGTGTTGTGCGTAAACACGCTCCTGCACCGGACCTGTATCAACATAGGCCTTACCCTGAAACGCTGCTCCAGCCCGTTCGGCCATCCATCGACACAACGCGTCAGTGCGTGCACCTATAACCTGGTGATAGTCATCACCCCAGGCATAACGCGCGATGCTTGCTTCGGTCGGTTTACCTGTTTCAATCGAGTACGGACGGTCGACATGATAAACCGTCGCTAGCATTACGACTGACCTAGCCGACGGCAGTACCGCGCGGACATCCGAGCGCCGGTCGGCACTCCGTGTCATATACGACATCTCACCCGCGTATCCGTGATCAACCCATTCACGGAGAAAGCCTAGCTCTGGCAGACTCCCAACCGGAGCGATTCCACACAAATCGAAGCCCAGTTCGAGTGCCTGTGCCTTTATTTCAAGGGCGGTGATCATCAGTGTGACATTAGTGCTTGTCGGTCTATGGGCGACTCTGAGACATAACAATCTGACGGAGGACGTATGGCAGAATACCGCCGTGTTGGAACGCTACAAGTTCGTCAGGGGTATCAATCCTAATAATGGCAGGAAATATCAATTCTTCACCACTGGCCCGCTGGACACGCACGTCGATTTGGCCACGTGGCGCGAGTTGGTTGACGATGCCTAGAAAATCGAACTTCTCTCTTCCGGTGAGGCCGAAGGACGATACCCCGCCACCTTCACTGAACTCCAGTGGGAGTACGCCCATATTGACAAGGTTGCTCCGATGAATCCGCTCAAAGCTCTCAGCGAGAACGACCCGTACGCCGAGCAATCGTGTACCTTTGGCAGCCCAGTCACGCGACGACCCCGAACCATACTCTTTCCCAGCCAGTACGACTAGCGGCGTTCCAGCTTCACGATACTTAACAGCAGCATCGTAAATGGGCATCTGCTCATCCTCGGGTTGATATCGCGTCCACCCTCCTTCGGTACCAGGCGCTAGTTGATTGCGAAGTCGAATGTTGCCGAAAGTCCCGCGCATCATGACTTCGTGGTTGCCGCGCCGCGCACCATAGGAATTGAACTCGGACGGCGGTACGCCCTGCTCGATCAAATATCGGCCGGCAGGGCTGTCACTGGCGATTGCACCGGCCGGTGAGATGTGATCGGTCGTTACGCTGTCAGCAAGCACAGCTAGTACTCGGGCCCCGCATATGTCTTCCAGTGGGGAGGGCTCGAGCATTAAATCTTCAAAAAACGGTGGGTGCCGAATGTAAGTCGACGTAGCGTCCCAAGCAAACTGGTCGCCCTCAGGCGACGGAAGGGCTTGCCAACGACTGTCGCCGACGAATACCGAGCGGTAACTCTTTGTGAACATCTCGGCCTTGACCGAAGCACTCATACTCGTCTGAATTTCCTGTGAGGTCGGCCAGATGTCACTCAAGAAAACCTCTTGTCCGTTGGACCCCAGCCCAAGCGCTTCCCGAGTCAAGTCAAGGGTCATTCGACCAGCGAGCGCATAAGCAACGACTAGTGGAGGTGATGCTAGATAGTTCGCCCGTATTTGCTGCTGAATTCGCCCTTCGAAGTTCCGGTTTCCACTCAAGACAGACGCCACGACCAAATCACGCGCGGTGACGGTATCCGATACCTCCTTCGGCAAGGGACCGGAATTACCGATGCACGTCGTACACCCATACCCCACGAGATGGAATCCAAGATCTTCTAGATACTTTAGAAGGCCGGATTTCTTAAGGTACTCAGTCACCACCTGCGACCCAGGCGCAAGGCTTGTTTTGACCCATGGCTTAACCTTCAAGCCACGTTCAACCGCCTTCTTGGCAAGCAGCCCCGCCCCGATCAGCACACTGGGGTTTGAGGTGTTTGTGCAACTCGTGATCGCGGCAACGACGACCGACCCATCCTCTAGTCCATCGCCAGTCGGGGTTGGGGACTGCCCTCGAATCTCGCTGAGCGCATTTGCGAACTCCGTCTTTGCCTGGCTAAGGGCTACCCGGTCCTGTGGTCGCTTCGGGCCCGCCAGGCTAGCTTCTACCGTTGCAAGATCGAGTTCAAGAGTGGTCGTGTACTCAGGATGATTCGACGGATCGCGAAAGAGGCCTTGCGCCTTGGCGTATGCCTCGACCAGTGCTACATGCTCACTGTCTCGCCCGGTAAGCCGAAGGTAGTCCAGTGTCATTTCGTCGATTGGGAAGACCGCAACTGTTGCACCGTATTCAGGCGCCATGTTACCCAACGTTGCACGATCGGCAATTGTCAGATGCTCAAGACCGGTTCCGAAAAATTCAACAAACTTCCCTACAACCCCATGCTGGCGAAGTCGCTCGGTAATGGTGAGCACGAGGTCCGTTGCGGTGATGCCTTCATTCAAACTGTTGGTTAATCGAAACCCAACTACTTCTGGAGTAAGCATTGATATCGGCTGCCCAAGCATCGCCGCCTCTGCTTCGATCCCGCCGACACCCCACCCGATCACACCGAGCCCATTAACCATTGTGGTGTGTGAGTCCGTACCAACGAGTGTGTCTGGAAATGCGACGACCTGGCCGTCAATCGTCTCACAACAAACGACTCGCGCAAGGTATTCCAAGTTAACCTGATGCACGATTCCGGTTTCTGGCGGCACGACTTGGAAGTTTCCGAACGCGTTCTGTCCCCATCGGAGGAATGCATATCGCTCACGGTTGCGCTGATATTCAAGCTCAGCATTCAATAACAATGCATCGGGTCGTCCAAAATAGTCGACTTGGACGGAGTGATCGATCACAAGCTCAACCGGCTGTAGTGGATTAACACATCTTGGGTCACCGCCAAGCTTAGCTACTCCGTCACGGATCGCGGCAAGATCGACGACTGCCGGTACCCCCGTGAAGTCCTGCAGTAGCACCCGTGCCGGACTGAACGCAATGTCCTCTACTACTCCACCGGCTGGGTCCCATTGTGCGAGGGCAGCAATATCGTCTCCAGTCACCGCTCTACCGTCCTCGTGCCGCAAAAGATTCTCCAAGAGAATCTTGAGTGAATATGGCAGATGGGACACAGAGGGAAATCCCGCTTGCTCGAGCTTGGCTAGACTGCAATAACGACTGGACTGGCCACTTATGGTCAAGTCAGCGAACGTTTCAAATGAGTTCTTCACGCTGGCCTCGTCCTCCTTCCCACCATTACTATCATCTCGACCCCGACGCTACCTTTAACACCGCTTGTGCAGCACGGTGGCTCGCACCCGAACCACCAAGGCGCTCCCGCACAATTTGCAGCGATGCCTTCGTTTGATTCATCCGATCGTGATCGGTGAGGTAGCCAACAATTTCTTCAGCGACCGCGCTGGCTGTGCAGCGCTCCTGAATCAACTCGGGCACAATCGGTCCGCCAGCAATCAGATTTACCATGCCGTAATTATCCACCTGTACGAATCGTCGACCGATTGCATAAGTCAGTGGCGATACGCGGTAAACAATGACCATCGGCCGACCGTGAATCGCCGCCTGAACCGTAGCGGTGCCTGAAGCGGTTGCAACTACGTCAGCGGCCGACAGGGCATCGTCAGTCCGTGCTTCAATGACCGCAGGACACCAGGGTTCACGCCGACCCATCAACGAACTGAACAACGAGTCCTCGAGATTGGGTGCTCGAGCAAGAATAAACTGCACTTCCGGTACGCGTGTCGCAGTTATTCTGGCCGCCTCGAACAAGATTGGTAACAGGCGCCTCACCTCATTAGGCCGACTACCGGGAAGTAAAGTAACGGTTGGTGCCCTTGGTGCAAGACCCAACTCGAGAAGTAACGTTGTTCTCGCTGTTCTTGATTCCGCCAAGTCGACGAGTGGGTGGCCAACGAACTCGACGGGAATACCAGCATTTCGATAGACCTCTTCCTCGAATGGAAAAATGACAAGCATGCGATCCACAAGTTGCTTGAGCGTCCGTAGCCGTCCACGACGCCAAGCCCAAACCTGGGGACTCACATAGTAAACGACCGGTATCCCAAGCCGACGAGCGGCCGCCGCCAACCTGAAATTAAAGTCCGGGAAATCGACCGTCACTAGAACATCCGGTCGGTTCTTCTTCATGGTGTCGACCAGCCGTCGATACATCACTAGTGATCGCGGGAGGACAGCCAGAGCCTCGCTCAAGCCCGTTACGCTTAGGCCACGATAGTGACCAATAAGACGGGCGCCAGCTGCTGCCATCTGATCGCCACCAAGACCAAAGACCTGCACTCGGGAATCGAGCTTGACGAGCTCTGACGTCAGCGCACCGGCATAGATATCGCCTGACACTTCACCACACGAAATCAGCATCTTGGTCATGAGAGGGTCACCGTGGGACGCCGCTTGGCATCATACGGACACTAAAGTAGGCGCGATAAGCCGCAAGGATGAGCGTCGACTTATCTTGATAAACTCGATCCACTGCGGGTCAATCCGGTCGATGACAAGTCAAGGTCGGTCACCGGTACCCGCTCGATGTCTGTAAATCCGGCGATGGCTAGGTCATCAATGAACTCAGACGCATCGCCGACAAGCACGATGGACAGCCGGTCCGGCGTCAGAAATTTTCGAGACACGCGTTGGATGTCATTCACCGTTACAGCCCCGACGCGTTCCCGGTAGGTCGCCAATTCACCAAGGTCTAAACCATAAAACACTACATTTAAAACTCGCAATGCGATGGCGTCGGGTGTTTCGAGTTCCAACGGGAAACTGCCAGACATGTAAGCCTGAACCCCAGACAGTTCACGCACACCGATCCGCTCCTGCCGCAACCGCCGGAACTCCTCGATCATTAAGCCGAGCGCCTCAACCGTCGTCTCAGTTCGCGTAGCGGTCTGAGCCTCGACATCACCGATAAACTGCAGGGTATGCATGGACGCTTCTGCGCCATAAGTCAGTCCACGGTCACTCCGCAGCACGCGGTGCAGTCGGTTACTTCCCTCCCCACCGAGCACCCGAATCGCCATCTCAAGAGGCAAGTAATCAGGATGCTTCCGTGCTACTCCTACGTGACCCAGGCGAATCTCAGTCTGTACCGCTCCAGGTTTATCCACCACGATGAGCCGCCGCGTCGCTGGCGGCGGCTCGCTCAGCCGAAGAGGCTCGATTGGCCTCAGGGGCCAGTCCCCGAAGATGCGCTCAGTCGTATTGAAAGCGGTATCTGCGGTGAGGTCGCCGACGATTGCCAGAATGCTGTTGTTCGGCGCGAAGTAAGTCTCGTGAAACGCATGGAGATCGTCCGAGGTAATCGTCGGAAGTGACTCGAGCGTTCCCGACTGTGGTCGACCGTACGGATGGAATCCGTAAACAAGACGATCGAACACAATACTGGCCAGATAGTCGGGATCCTCTAAACCCACCTGCAGCCCGGATACAATTTGTCGCCGTTGTCGCTCGATTTCCTCAACAGCGAATGCCGGGTGCCGGATAAGGTCACTCACGATTTCCATCACCAAATCGAAGCTGTCGTTCATGACAACTGCGTTCACGAAAGTGAGGTCGCTACCTGCACCCACACCTATTGACCCACCGATTGTATCGATGGTTTCGGCAATATCCTGCGCCGTTCGGCTGGTTGTACCCTGGTCGAGTAACGCTCCGAGGAGACTCGCTAAACCCGACTTACCAGCCGGTTCATGCGCCGTACCGGCGCCCACGAGAAGCCGGACGCTCACAATAGGTTGTTCGTGATGCAGTACGACCACAACGCGCATGCCATTGTCGAGCGTGCGCACCTCATACGGGGGAAACTGGACTTCTGTCTGTGCCAACGGCGCCGGAGGGGATTCCACCGGCCACTCGGTCGGAGTCTGTGCAATAACCGTGACCGGAAGCAAGAGGCACGCGGCGCCCGTAGCAAGCCTGTTTACCACTCGTGCAACCCGACTCACCGTTATCAATGGACGCCCCCAGGGAAGACCTCCCGAGGCATGATCGTGAGGATCAGGCGATTGTCGTCAGTAAAATAGGTCTGTGCAACGCGTTGCACGTCCTCAGCTGTAATGTTCATAAAGATGTCGAATTCGCCATCAGCCGTGGTGATATCGTCATGAATGACCGCGGCATGCGCAAGATGCATCGCCTTTTGCTGATTCGACGTCCGTCCGAGAATGTAGTCACGAGCGAACTGGTTCTTAACACGTTCTAACTCTCGCGGTGAAACCAACTCCGTTTTGAGTAAGTCAAGCTCCTCCCGAAGCGCCCGCTCCGCTGCGGCCGAAGGACGATCGGGTTGAACCAACGCAACGGCATAAAATAGGCTCGGGTCCTCGACAATTTCACCCTGGCCGAACGCCGCCAAGGCGAGTTGGTCATCATAGACAAGCCTCCGATAGATCCGCGAACTCTGGCCATCCGAGAGAATCTTCGACGCGAAGTGAAGCGGATAGGAATCAGGATGGCCATCGAACGGAATCTTATGCACCACCACAACGGCAGCTAGCGGCCACGATTCCTCAAGTACCACTCGGCGCTCGTGCTCCCACGGCGGCTCCTGGGGGATGTCACGCGGAACGGCTTGTTTAGCAGCTGGCACCCGCCCAAAATACTGCGTCACTAGATCAAGCGCTGCCGAAGATTGGAAATCACCCACAACTACAAGGGTGGCATTACTCGGCACGTAGTAAGTCTCATAAAAGCTTCGCACATCCCCTATCGATGCCGCCTCGAGATCCGCCATGCTTCCAATGGTTGAATGTTTATACGGATGAACGGAATAAGCCTGGTCGTAAATAATTTCCGATAACCGGCCAAACGGTTGGTTATCCACACGCATCCGTCGTTCTTCTTTAACGATTTGACGTTCGGAGACCAATGCTTCTTCATCCACTTTGAGGCTCGCCATTCGGTCGGCCTCCATCCACAACACAAGCGGCAGGTAGTGTGCAGGTACCGTTTCCCAAAAAACCGTAGCGTCTTCGGTGGTGTAGGCGTTGCTCCGTCCGCCAACACTAGAGACCATCGACGTGTGCTGCTCAGCTTCGACATTCTTCGAACCGTTAAACATAAGGTGTTCAAATAGGTGGGCAAAACCGGTTAGCCCAGGCTGTTCGTTCTTTGAGCCGACGTGATACCAAAGTTCCACGTGAACAATCGGAGTCGAATGGTCCTCAGAAAGCACGACAGTCAACCCGTTGGGCAAAGTCGTTATCTCATACTGCAACTTTGGTGGGCGCGTGGCCGCCGTCAAGACACCGACACCGATGATCGCAACAACAGCGACGCATGTAGACAACCGTCTCTTCATAACTATTGGTTCGATTATCGCACAGTCATACCCTGGATTCCGTTCGCAGGTGCAAGAACTTAGTCCCGACTAAGAAGGCGAAAGCCCGCCATGCCCCACGTTCGGGGCAGTCGATCGAGCGGGGCAGCATCGACGCGCTTCTCAAGGGCAACAAATAGTTCGAGTGCGACAGCATCGCGGTCAAAACGTAAACCTCCCTCAATCGACCCTCCGCTAATCCCACTACGACCAGCGACACTTGTGTCGGTGCGCATGTGTACAGCATCCGCAGAAGCGATCAGAGAGAGACGCTCCTTGAGCCGATATCGGAGGCGCGCATGGCCACCAAATTCACCTGTATAGTCAACAAACGAACGTTTAGTTGTTCCATACGCGCGGGCTCCTAGATCAAGATGTACTTTGTCAATATCGACGCGGTGCCACACCTGCATGCCCACCATGTTCCAATCGATCGGAAAACGCTTACGTCGATCGCTAAGATGACGTGAAATGTGGTGGAACGTACCACCAATCTCGGTTGACCCAAGACGATAGGTGATCGTGCCGTCGAGAATGTAGTTTCCTTGGTTTACGTCGAAGCGCCGAAACTGTTCTCCAAGAATCGCTTCGAAGTTCGCGAGGAAAATGAATCGTCCAACTCCAAAATCAACTACATCGATATCCCCACCGTAGTCAGCATCCCAATTGAATCGTTCATCATCGTCAAGAAGAGCAACGGCGTTCAAATGAAAGCGGTAGCCGGTGAAAACACGGACGCCCGCATCATCAGAAGGGTCGCCATTCTGAGCGGAAAGCGGTGAAGCACAGCAGAGACTTACGAGGCACAACACGCGCATCACCATCCAAGGAATGGATGGCTTATCAACTGGCGTGGACATGAATACAAAACGTGAAGAGACTGAGCCGAGACGCCGGCAGTATAGCACGCGTGCTCTTGTCGCTTATCGGGTAGAGCGCAGGACCCTCCGTTCAATAAACCACGGAAGCCCTTCAAGACCAAGTGCCAGTGATACCTCGTGTATGCGCTGGTTACGACTCATGGGATCGAGGTCCAAGATGTTGCGCAGGCGGGTAAGCGGTGCCGATGAAACACCCTGCCATCGCACTTTGGAGCGCCCTCGCCGCGCGCCACGAAGTGAGAAATAGTGACCGAAGCAGCGGACAGCAAAGTAATAGGCAACCAGGTTAGGCCCAGGAATAAAAAAAAGAAGCGGGCCCGTTACCGCCCATCCGATGGCATCCAAAACCAGCCAGAACAGATGACGATCGCCGTCGCGTTTTAGGAGCCGCCGCATTACGTCGTGGGCCCTATCAGACCCGAGATCATCAGGGTGTAATAATCGTGACGTCGCTCGCTGACGAAGCTGCCACAATAATCGCTGCTCTGCGACAAAAACGGCCATCCAGCGAAACAAACGTCGGCGAAGCCACCTAGCGCCTCTGTATAACCACGACGCCGATGAGGGGCCGGGCTGTGCCCGGCCGCTAGCAATCTCAAGTTCCGCCTCCTTAACGTGAGCACGCAACTCTTCGAACCATCGACGCAGAAAGCCGCGAGGCCGCTCATCCTCCTGCTCTGCCTCGACATCATTCGCTTCGTAGTAAAGCGCGTATCGTCCGTTACTGGTAGGCACCAAATACACGGACATTAGCTCCGGATTCTTGGGCGGAACGGTCAGGCGGCACCTCCGTGGTCGCCACCATACTGGGTGACACTGTTGATCATACGTATGGCCCTCATTCTTGATGGTATATTAGCTTCCTCGAACGACCATGCCCCGTCTCGGTGCCCATATGTCGATCGCAGGTGGCCTGCCTCGTGCCGTAGAGCGGGCACAGGCTGCTAACTGCAACACTTTGCAGATCTTTACCAAGTCCGCAAGTCAATGGCGTGCGCGGCCACTGCCTGCAGACGAGGTTACCGCGTTTCGAGCGACCGCTCACGACCTCGACATTACCCCAATCGTCGCGCATGCGAGTTATCTCATCAACCTTGCGGCTCCTAACCCTGCGCTACGACAACGCTCAATCAACGCTCTCACAGACGAATTAGATCGTGGAGATGCACTCGGCCTATTGGGAGTTGTACTGCATCCTGGCTCATACACAACCGGCACGGAAGAAAGCGGTCTCCATCTCGTCGCCGAGGCCATCGACGAAGTCTTTGCAGATCGGGAAAAAGGAACGCTGCTCCTTTTGGAACACACCGCTGGGCAGGGTACGAACCTTGGGCACCGATTCGAACACCTAGCGACAATCATCAAAGAAACGTCCGCCAAGAAACGTCTCGGCGTCTGTCTCGACACCTGTCATCTTCTTGCAGCCGGCTACAACATTGCCACGGCAGACGGCTACTCACGAACCTTCGAAGACTTCGAAACGTTCGTCGGACTGGATAGGTTGCAGTTGCTTCACCTGAACGATTCAAAACATCCTTGCGGTAGCCGTCGGGACCGCCATGAACACATCGGCCAGGGCTATGTCGGGCTAGAGGCATTCGGGAGACTACTGAAAGATCCACAATTGACCCACCTGCCGATGGTACTGGAAACACCAAAAGAACAACGACAGCCAGGTAAACCCACAGAAGTGGACCCTGCTGATTTGAAGAACTTGAACACCCTGCGTCAATTTATCGACGCCACCGACAGTAAGGATAAGAGGTCTTGATGCTGGGAACTATCTTGGATCTGTACTCGTTAGTTATCGTGGGCGCGGTTATCGTGTCGTGGACGGATCTGCCACCAAAGCACCCTGTGGTTCAACTGATAAGCGCGCTGACCGAACCCGTGCTCAGGCCAATCCGACGCGTGCTTCCATCTATGGGCGGCCTAGACCTGTCTCCAATGGCGCTCTTAATCGGCCTACAGTTTCTCCGACAACTGTTCATGTTGTAGGTGGAGTGACCTTCATGTCCTCACGTCTAACCAAGAGCGACGTCGAAAGAATCGCGAGCCTCGCCCACTTGGAACTATCCGAAGCAGAGAAAGAAACATTTGCCCGACAATTGGCGGACATATTGACCTACGCTGAGACCCTGCAGGCGATCGATACGACAAACGCGTCGCCTACCACGCACGTGCTCTCTCGACATGAAGCATTCCGTAATGACGAAGTCCAAGAGTCCCTGTCTCGAGATGAAGCCCTCGCCAATGCACCTGACGGCACGTCCGACGAAGGCTTCTTTAAGGTTCCGAAGGTCATCGAATGACAGCAACGGCTCAAACCTTGGTCGAGATACGTGATGCGATCGCCGCGGGTGAGATAACGTCAACGAATATCTGTTCAGAATATCTTGAGCGGATCGCCGCGGTAGACGGTTCGCTGAACGCGTTCAATAACGTAACGCATGAGCAGGCACTCGAACGTGCTGCAGCCGTTGACCGGTCAAGAACAGCGGGTGACCCACGCCCGCTTCTCGGCGTACCCATCGCTATAAAGGACAACCTCTGTACACGTGGGGTGCCAACGACCGCTTCCTCACGCATTCTTGAAAATTTCGTCCCGCCCTACGATGCGACGGCAGTCTCGCGGCTTGAAGCGGCCGGGGCAATCGTGCTCGGTAAAACGAACTGCGACGAATTCGGCATGGGTTCCTCTAATGAGAATTCAGCTTTTGGTCCTGTGAAGAACCCGTGGAACCTTACCCGGAGCCCGGGTGGGTCAAGTGGCGGGTCGGCCGCCGCCGTCTCAGCTCGGTTAGTACCTGGTGCCCTCGGGTCGGATACTGGTGGGTCAATCCGGCAACCAGCGGCACTTTGCGGCGTGGTCGGGCTCAAGCCGACTTACGGGCGGGTCTCGCGGTACGGGCTACTCGCTTTCGCCTCATCTCTAGACCAGGTTGGCCCTCTCACACTCACCGTGCGTGACGCGGCACTTTTACTTGAGGTAATCGCCGGTCCCGACCCCCGCGATGCGACGACGGCGCCTCAACAGGTCCCTCGCTACACTGAGAACCTCGATGCAGATTTGCGAGGCGTACGACTGGGTGTACCATCCGCACTGCTCGACTCCGGCATCGACCCCGAAATCAGCCAGGCCTTCAGCGCCGCGGTGGAGGTGTTCCAATCAACCGGAGCGACGGTCTCAGACATCACGCTTCCTCACGCGCAGTATGCGATTCCGGTCTATTACCTTCTCGCCACAGCCGAGGCCAGCTCAAATCTTGCCCGTTACGATGGTGTCCGCTATACCCACCGTGCCGAGCTTGACCCAACATCTACGACTCTGCGGGCAATGTACGATCAAACGCGTAGCGAAGGATTTGGCGAAGAAGTGAAACGTCGGATCATGCTCGGCACCTACGCACTCAGTGCCGGTTATTACGATGCTTACTACCTAAAAGCTCAACAGGTGCGGACTCTGATCCTTCGCGATTACGAGCAAGCGTTCGATAGTGTTGACGCTGTAATCATGCCAACGAGTCCAGTCCCAGCGTTCACGCTTGGAGAGAAAATCAAAGATCCGTTACAGATGTACCTGCTCGACATATTCACGGTAAGTGCCAATCTCGCGGGGCTTCCAGCAATCAGCGTTCCAGCTGGCTTTACGCAAGAACGGTTACCAGTCGGCGTTCAACTCGTGGGCCGAGCATTCGATGAAGGTGGGCTCCTCAAAATCGCCAGAGCCTATGAACGAAACAACGGATGGTGGAAAGAAACACCGAACATCTGAGAAGACAACGGTTGATAAGAGAAAACCTTGATGACGTAACCGACCGGAGCCTCAGTCCTTACGGTCCGCTTGCTCCAAAAGTTCAGGGGTTTTTAACTGGTCGGCGGGACCACGCGGGGCATCTGGTGGAAGATACTTGAAGGTGCCATCCAAGTCAGCGAGATTCCTGATAACCAAGGTCTTCCGACTACCCTGCCGCAATTTTGGAAAACCTAGGACAACGCAAAACCCAATGAAGAGTGCAAGTAAGAACCCAGTCGTGGCACCAAGACCCTGCAGGGCCCCAATAACCAGATCCATAACCTCGGGAGAATTCACTTCGTGCCCTTTTCCTTAACGGCCTGGTCAGGCAGTTCGAAAACGATTCTCCCCTCCTTGACTTCCTGCATCGCCACCCGCTCCAACCTGACGTCTGTATCAACCCGCGCACCCGTTTCGGGATCCGGCCGAAGGTGCGCTAAACGCGGAAGCGCACCACGACGAAGCTGCTTGGCACGTTTAGCTGATACATCGACATAGAGAAAACGGCTCTGAATTTCTGGCATCTTCCGTGGTTCGGGGGTAACGGCCTCAACGACGGACTCTGCAGTCACTGGAACCTCAGGTGTCTCATCCATAACCCAACAGGGTATCCGAAATCGCGCAGTAGCGCCATCCATTCCAGAACCGACGGACCCGAGTCGGCATTCTCTAGGCGTTCACAATTTCTCCATCAAACACCTCGGCTTTTCGACCAAATTCAGCATCGCCCGCCCAATGCCGACAACCTTCATCCTGACTGATAACGTATTTGTTTACTTTTGGATAAAGTGGACACATCAGACAGAAGTCTGCCGGTTGCACCGAAGCTATAATGGGTTAGGTAATTCTTCATGAGGCTGCTCTTTATCGGGGACATCGTGGGTAAACCTGGGCGTGAGATCGTCAAGCGCGGCCTACGTGCGATCGTCGCTCAGCATGAAATCGACCTAGTTATAGCCAACGTGGAGAATGCGGCTGGCGGTTTCGGCATCACACGGGAAATCGGAGAATCGCTGGTCGCTCTCGGTGTGGACGTAATGACCTCAGGCAACCACATCTGGGACAAAAAGGAAGTCTTCGACTACATAGAAATTGAACCCAGGCTGATCCGACCGGCCAACTACCCTTCCGGGACCCCTGGCAGCGGACTCTGCACAGTTACAACGGCGGCCGGAGAACCCGTGGCCGTGATCAACATTATGGGTCGGATTTTCATGCAGCCAATTGACAATCCTTTTAGCGTGGTCCTGGACCAAATTCGTTTAGCACATGACCACGCCCGAGTCGTTCTAGTGGACTTCCACGCAGAGGCTACCTCAGAGAAAATTGCGATGGGCTGGTACCTCGACAGCAAGGTAACAGCCATTGTGGGAACCCACACGCATGTACAAACTGCCGATGCCAGGCTACTGCCGGGTGGAACAGCCTGCATTACGGATGTCGGAATGACCGGACCCCACAACTCAGTAATCGGGGTGGAAAAGAGCGCCGTAATCTCCAGATTTATTAAGGGTCTGCCTAATCGGTTCGAAACAGCCTCTGGTGACCCAAGACTGCATGCAGTTGTCGTGACAGCAGATTCCACAACGGGACAAGCCATTAACATTACGAGACTTAGCCTGAACCTCCAGGATGTTGAATCTCTCACTGCACAACCGGTAGCGTGAAATGGCAGATCTTGTTGACCTTCCGTTCGACGATCCCGCCCATGCAACTAGTGACCCGAAATTGAGTAAGGCACCGCTCTCAACAGCCAAACCAACAACGCGCCGTATTTTCACGGTCAACGAACTAACCTCTGAAGTTCGGGAATTACTCGAAACCACCTACGGAGAGATCTGGATCGATGGCGAGCTGTCAAACTACAGGCGTTGGCGTACTGGGCATGTTTATTTCACGCTAAAGGACGCTGAGGCACAGCTAAAGGGAGTGATGTTTCGGTCGGCAGTGAGACACCTCCGTTTTGCACCTGATGATGGCCTGCGCGTGATTGTGCGGGGTCGCCTGAGTGTCTACGAACCCAAGGGCGAATACCAAATCGTCTGCGAGCATATGGAACCGCACGGTATCGGCGCGCTTCAATTAGCTTTTGAGCAGCTGAAACGTCGTCTTGAGTCGGAGGGGTTATTCGAGCCGTCAAGTAAACGACCACTGCCGACATTACCCCGAAAAATCGGCATCGTTACATCCATGGATGGCGCTGCGCTACGCGACATCATCCACATACTGGGTCGGCGCTACCCTAACGTGCACCTAGTCATCCGCCCGGTGCGCGTTCAAGGCGAAGGTGCGGGTAACGACATCGCCCAAGCGCTGAACCAGATTGCCAAACTTAGTGGCGTTGACGTCATTATCGTCGGCCGGGGCGGAGGGTCCATAGAAGATCTGTGGGCCTTCAATGAAGAGGTGGTTGCGCGTGCCATTGTTGCGTCGACTATTCCTATCATTTCCGCAGTAGGCCACGAAACCGATTTCACCATTGCCGATTTTGCTGCTGATCTCAGAGCACCTACCCCGTCTGCTGCAGCTGAACTGGTAGTAACCAAAAAGGATGAATTTCGCGCGCAAATTGACCGGATGCAGGAACGGTTACGCAACGGTGCGTCGATGAGAATTCATTCCAAGCAAGCGCGGGTTCGCTCCCTTGAGCAGCGACCAGGCTTGGCAGCGTGGCCTACCCGCCTTGCATTGACGGGTCGTCGGGCGGTCGACCTCTCGTATGGCCTCTCGCGTACAACGCGCAGATGTGTTGGCCGCGTCCAACGGCGCTATCACGAACTCCGCTTGCGTCTCGAAGGCCGTGACCTCCGGCGAACCGTGGGTGCAATTACCACGCGGCTCACCCTCTCAAAGGGGCTACTTGCTCGTGAAATAACGCGCCACCTCTCCGAGCGACGGGAGTCTCTTGTGGCACTTGCCGGCCGACTTGAAAACTTGAGCCCCCTAGGAGTCTTGGGTCGGGGCTACGCTGTTTGCTGGAACGGTGACCGCTCAGGAATCGTGTCGGACGCCAGCTTAGTTGAAAAGGGTGACGCAGTGCATGTCACTCTTCATCGTGGTGAATTGGGTTGTAAGGTAATCACCATGAAACGACCATCCACATCTACCGAGACACGAACTTCAACAGAATGAACGGGTAAAGTATGAGTAGCAAGACCAAGATTAAGGATTTCGAATCGGCCATTAGCGAGCTGGAAACGATTGTAGGCACATTGGAAGAGGGCGACTTGTCGCTCGACAAGTCTCTTGAGCTATTCGAGCGTGGCGTTCAACTCTCTCGGTTTTGTCATCAACGGCTTGAGGAAGCCGAAAAAAAAATCGAGGTGCTGAACGAGCAAGGCGAGTTAAGCGATGCGACTGATTCGCTGAATACTTCTGATTCAGACGCGGACGAGCCTGCCCAGTGACCCCACTTTCAGCCCTCACCGAATATTTTTCCGCCTGCAAGGCTGATGTAGACGAGGCACTGGAAACCTTACTGCCCTCAGCTCCAGGATGTCCATCCACCATCGCTAAGGCGATGCACTATAGCGTCACAGCAGGTGGCAAGCGCTTTCGTCCGGTCCTAACGCTCGCAGCAGCAGATGCGATTGACTCAACTTCTGCTGTGGGGTCCTCACGGGCACTGGCATTGCCGTTTGCTTGCGCTATCGAGTTGATACATACCTACTCACTAGTGCACGACGACCTACCGGCCATGGATAACGACACATTACGTCGTGGTCGGCCGACGGCGCACGTCATTTTTGGTGATGGTCTGGCCATCCTGTCTGGCGATGGCCTTTTGACCGAAGCGTTCACCATAATGGCAAAGACGGGAAGCCGCGAGGACGCGGAAGTAATGGGACGGCGCCTTCGAGCCATTGGGGCCGTCGCCGAAGCGGCTGGTGCCGCTGGTATGGTGGGCGGACAAGCAATTGACCTTGAGGCTAGCGGTCTCAACAAACAGCTAGCCAGTGGTCCAACCACGCAACTTGATGCTGATGCACTTCTGGATATGCACGAACGGAAAACAGGAGCACTCATCAAAGCAGCGGCCGTCTCCGGAGCGATTATCGCAGGGGGAAGTGATGCGGCGGTGAACGCGATTCGCATTTACGCACAGAATTTGGGTCTGGCGTTCCAGATTGTCGACGACATCCTTGACGTTGAGGGCGCAGCACCTGACCTTGGCAAGACGGCCGGGAAAGATGCAGCAGCCGGAAAACCAACCTACCCATCGCTCTATGGTGTGGAGGCATCTCGAAATCACGCCGCTGAAGCAGCGAACCGCGCACGAGATGCATTGCGAGAGACGGGCCTCGAAAGCCGGCTCACGCAGATAGTCGATTGGGTGGTTTCTCGAACCCGCTAATGTACGGGCCCATCACGCTGGCCATGGCATCAACTGAAACGGTCGTCACATGACCGCTGCACAACAGAAGCGTCGTCTGGATACACTTCTCGTCGACCGCGGCCTCGCTTCCTCTCGCACACGAGCACGCTCTATGATTCTGGCTGGGCAGGTCCGCCTAGACAACGGCGTCGCGGCCAAAGCCGGCACAATGCTTTCAACCGACGCCGACATTACATTAATCAAACCAGATCATCCGTATGTCAGCCGGGGTGGGATTAAACTCGCTCACGCGATCGCCAAGCTAGGCGTATCAGCGAGTAACCGTGATGCGCTTGATATTGGCGCCTCGACCGGGGGTTTTACGGACGTTCTCCTCCGTGCAGGAGCACGGCGGGTCGTGGCCCTCGACGTTGGCCGCGGACAGCTCGCCTGGTCGCTTCGTCAGAACCCACGGGTCACTGTTCTCGATCGCGTCAACGCTCGGTCACTCGAAGCAGTGACTTGGCCGCCAGGTCTCACAGACTTCGATCTCGTAACGGTCGACGTTGCGTTTATTTCGCTTACATTAATTGTCCCGGCGCTGCCTCCGCATTTACGTCCGGATGGCAACATTCTGCTGCTGGTCAAGCCACAATTCGAAGCTGATCGTTCGGAGATCGGCAAAGGAGGTCTCGTCAAGAA
>PBHT01000051.1 GCA_002720285.1 Acidobacteriota bacterium
ACTCAGAAAACTTGGTTCGCCCTAGGGGTGAATCGTCTGGCACCGGTAAGCGAACCAACGGTGTCCGCATGGCCACGGCATATATTGCGCCCTCGGCATCACGAATATCTTCAAGGGGAATATGTCGGTTCATAGCCATGGAAGAGTGAGTCTGATACCAGCATAACCTACCGTCCCCGCCCATACTTTCGAAGGATCTCCGTTACGTGCTCGATGGAAATCGCTTCTGCGGTTCGGCCATTGCCAGTAACGGTGGTTGCTTGGAGCAGGGAGTTGTAGACTGCCTCCTCCGTCGCTTCCAGTGTTGCTTGAAAGAGCGGTGACACGGCATCGGGTTGCAGTATCGAACGTGGGCGGGGCGTCCGTTCACCGAATCGAGACCGCATTTCGGAAGACGTCGTGAAGGCGATCGCGAAATCGCCACTACCGTTGCCGTAAGACGAACCCGTGCGCGCGAGGCCGAACACCGCCCTTGCCGCGATCCGCTTTAAATCTCGTGCGTCCACCGGAGCGTCGGTGGCCACAACAATCATGACTGACCCGTTGCCTTCGTTGGTTGCATCGACGGGCGATGTTGACGGGAGTGTTCCCGCCTGTGGCGGTGGTGAGTATGAATAACGGCCTAACTCTTCACCAATCGGCACTCCGTCCATCATCAAAACGCCGCCGTAGTTGCTTTGGACCAAAACACCGACGGTGTAGCCACCGAAGCGTGCGGGCAAGTGCCGTGAAGAAGTGCCGATGCCACCCTTCCAACCAAACGCCCGTGTGCCGGTACCGGCACCAACCGACCCTTCGGTGACAGGTCCACTAGTCGCGTTGTCGATGGCTGCCCAGACATGGAGGGGAGTAACGTGCTGTCCTCGAATGTCATTCAATCCACCGTCGTTGGTCTCACCGACCACAGCATTAACTGACCGTACGTCCTCGTTGCCCTCGCGCCGGAGAGTATGCGCAACCGTTGCTTCTACGGCCGTGCCGACACTCAGCGTGTTAGTCAGTACAATTGGAGTTTCGATAGTGCCCAGTTCCTCGACCTGTGTGGACCCCGCCAGCTTGCCGAACGCGTTACCAACAAACACGCCACCGGCTACCTTCTCTTGGAAAAGGTTGCTGCTGTGCGGCACGATGGCGGTGACGCCGGTACGAATATTCTCGCCAGCAATGATTGTAGTGTGTCCAACGCTTACCCCGGCGACGTCAGTTATAGCGTTTAACTCACCCGGCGGAAACACCCCAGGTGTAATGCCTAAGTCACGCGCACGCACGCGGTCATCAGCGTTCTGGGACAGGACAACTGGCCACAGGCCGACGGCGATCACAACAATCGTTAGAAACATTTCTAGGCGTCTACGCATACCAACCTCCATAGATCATTGAACCATCTTGCCACGAGCAGTCGAAGAGTGCTACCGAGACGACCATTTCATTGGCAAGCCTCACCTGGCTGGCAGTTGTTGCGTCTAGGTTAACGTGCGCTTGCGTTCCCGTTGAGCCTCATGCGAGGATGGCCTTGTAATTAGCACGTGATCGTGCTGTGGGAATTCGGTTCCTATACAACCCTGATTCTGAGGTCCAACATGTTGAAAAGTTCACCTGCGTCACGGCAATCAGATCTTCCACGCCTGAGTCGTCGAGAGTTCTTCGGTACAACAATCCTCGGTGGAACTGCCGGGGCATGTGCTAGTCGTGGCAGCGCCGCTCCATCGCGCTTACCTAATGCCGAAGCGGCCATCGCCGCGAGACAAGCGCTTAGTGACAACATCTATACCCGGATGCTTGGACTTAAACCTCATCTAGCAGCGATGGATCACATCACCGCATTGGGTGGCTCTCGTATGCCAGCTGAAGTCATGCAAGCGATGCTCGAGGCTAATAAGCAGTTTGTTGATATGCACGAACTGACGCGAGCAGCTGGTGTGCGTCTGGCGGAGGTTCTTGGTGCTGATGCTGCATTAGTTACCAGTGGCTCATTTTCGGCCATGATTCTTGGTGCAGCGGCCTGTTTGACAGGTAATGACGAAGCCAAGATTAACGCCTTGCCGCATCCCACGTGGTCCAAACGTGAGTGTTTGACTCAGACATCGGGAAGGTTCGGTTACGATCGGGCCTATCGTGCCGCAGGCATGACGATGGTTAACGTTGAGACACGAGAACAGTTTGCCAATGCGATTAATTCGAATACAGCGATGATTTCCGGCCTCGCTCGGCTTGACTATGAAACCGTAGACCAACCTGAATCTATGCAAGTTCATGAGTTGCTAGAGTTCGGCCGTCGAGCGTCTGTACCGGTAATTGTAGATGCTGCATCCGAATTGCCACCTACGACGACCCTGACTCGTTGGGTTGATGCTGGTGCAGACCTGGTTGTCATTAGTGGAGGGAAGGGTATTCGTGGACCACAGTCGACCGGAATCCTGGCCGGTCGACGGGATCTGATCGAAGCAGCCACATTACACGCAGCACCCAATGCGAACTTAGGACGTGGTATGAAGGTTGGCAAGGAAGAGATCATGGGTTTTCTTGTGGCGCTCGACCGGTACGTTAAATTAGATCACGATCGAGTGTATGCCGCTTGGCGACGAAAGGCCGAGTACATTGCTAACGAGCTCCAGGGGATACCAGGCCTTGTGGCCGATGTCCCACAAGATGACCGTGGTAGACCTCGAGTGGACTTAACTTGGGACGAAGACAGCGTAACGCTGTCCTCAGCAGAAGTCCGTGAGGGGCTCAAGAACGGAGATCCCCGGATCGCTATGACTGGTCAAGCCATCCAGACGCGGTGCATGAATGACGGGGAGGAGATTTTGGTTGCTCAGCGGGTTCAACAGTTCTTCCGCGATGAGGCGCAGCGACTGTCATGAGTGTGAGGAAGGTAGTGCGGCTATGACGCATGCGGTGTGGGTTCGACAGACCGGAGGGCCCGAGGTGCTCTCCTATGAGGAGTATGACCCGGGGCCTCCCGCTGCAGGCGCCGCACGGGTCAAGGTATCGGCAGCCGGCGTTAATTTCATCGATGTTTACTTCCGCACTGGCCTTTACCCGGCGGATTTACCCATTGTCGTCGGGCGTGAGGGAGCTGGTACGGTTGAGGCGGTGGGCTCTGGAGTTGAGGGGCTATCGCCAGGCGACCGAGTCTGTTGGGCGATGGAGCCAGGGTCGTATGCGGAGGTTGCCAATGTGCCGGCCGACAGCCTGATTGTCGTTCCGCCCGGTGTGCCAGATGAGGCAGCGGCTGCGGTGATGCTCCAGGGGATGACCGCACATTACCTTGTGTATGCCACGCGTCCGGCCGTTGCCGGCGACACGGCGCTTGTGCACGCCGCGGCTGGTGGCGTTGGCTTGCTCTTGATCCAGATGCTTAAGCGGGAGGGTGTCCGAGTCATTGGCACCTGCTCAACGGCTGAAAAGGCAGCGCTTGCCATGGCAGCGGGAGCTGACCAGATCATTAACTACACGACTGATGATTTTGTCGATGCTGTTACTGGGTGGACGGCCGGTCGCGGCGTTGATGTAGTTTACGATTCGGTCGGTGAGTCGACCTTTGAGGGGAGCCTGCGCTCACTAAAACCGCGCGGCATGATGGTGCTCTTCGGGCAGTCTAGTGGTCCGGTGCCGTCGTTCGATCTCAATCGACTTAATCCACTAGGCTCGTTATTCGTGACCCGTCCGTCGCTCGTACACTACATGCGTGACCGTGCCGAACTTGAGCTTCGGGCAGGGGCCGTGCTAAGTGCCGTCGCTGATGGGTCTTTACGCGTCAGAATTGGCCAACGCTTCGCACTCACCGATGCGGCAGAGGCGCACCGAGCTTTGGAAGGCCGGCGGACTTCTGGAAAAGTGATACTCGTCGGCTGATATCCGCCCTTACGTGATTTCCATACCAAAAAACCTGCCGCCACCGATTCTTTGGCGGTGGGTTCTAGGCCGGGACCTAGGTAGTCCTCTATGATTACTGCGAGTAAGGCCCCTGAATAACAATCTGTTGCAGTGCCTCATAGACGGCTGGCAACTCTTCTTCACCAGCTGGAAGTTCATTGAGGCTGAGGATGTATGCGATAACTGCAGCGTACTCTTCGTCGAGAAGACTCCCCGGATTGTCTTCAGGCATCGTAACGGTAATTAAGTCGAATAGTTCGGAGATTGGAACGTTGGTCCAACTGCCCATATAGGCTTCACCGACAAACTCG
The DNA here is from genome assembly GCA_002720285.1 of Acidobacteriota bacterium. GTDB lineage: Bacteria > Acidobacteriota > Vicinamibacteria > Vicinamibacterales > UBA823 > UBA11600. The sequence goes on from PBHT01000051.1 coordinate 4,191, forward strand.
TCATCCACGTGGCATTCACTGCAAATGTTCTCCCAGAATCGAGCGCCTCGTGCGGCTTGAGCCTCGGTATATACGCCGTCGTGAATCGTTTTCGAATCGGCATCTTGGTCAATTGCGTGGATGGCTGAGGCTGTAAACAGTAAAATCATCACCGAAAGTGCTCTTAAGAATGTCATGTGCTCGCTTCTCCGGGTCCGTCCGTTCATGAGTCGCCGCATAGATGGCGCGAGGCTGTAACTGTCTCAACGTTAGCCGAATCACGACGCCGATTCAACCTCACAGTTACGAGATACTGCAGCTGCCGAAGACAGGGCCTTGGTAAGCGGCAGAGGCTCCGGCACGACTGGCAGGAGCTAGATGCGGATGACATGGTTACCACTGGTCTCGGCGGTAGCCGAAGTAAGTGACGGTCGTCATGCCCACCACGTAGTGTTCCACGTAATGGTAGTCACCGTCGGTGCGGTTCAGGCCGTCAAAGATGGAGCGTGCGTCAGGGTCGAGGAGGCGGACGTAACCTGACCCGTCCATAGCGACGAAGGTCACGAATGAGCCATGCTCGAACCGTGTCACTTGAACGTTTTCATGCGTCGTCCAGTAGTAGTGGTTACCGATACGTTGAATAAGGCACGCCTCAACTTCGGCATCCTCTGGTGCGATGTCCTCTACTGTCCGGACAACACCGTTCTCACTAACCCTCAGTGTCGGCAGTCCATTTAGGACAATTTCGGTTTGTGCACCGACCGGTGAGACAAATAAACCGATCGCCAACACAGCCCGACCAATTGAAAGCTTCATTAGGCTTTTACTCGTCACGAGCGTCAGGATATCGCGAATTCACTCTAGGTTGCACCGTGTGCAGTCACGACTGATAAAAGTTGAGGCTACGGCGATCTAGTGATGTTAGGGGCCAAGTGGAGGCCTTCGCTGTTCCGTCGCCTTTCATTGAACGGCTAGTGCTGCACACGGTATGATTCGTGTTGGTTTGAATGTTCATTGGTGTGAGGAGGCGAGTTATGTTTTCTGTTAACAGAGGTGTCTTGGCGATTGGTCTTGTGCTCGCAGTGGTTTTTCCGTTCAGTGATGCAGTGGGGCAGTCCGGCCAAGCCGATATCAAAGCGCATCGTGATATTGATTACATTGATGGCGCTGATTATCCCGATGCTCGTGACCGGCTTGATGTATTCATGCCTGGCGATGCCTCCGGTGCGCCAACAGTAGTATTTTTTCACGGTGGGGGCTTGGTAAACGGCGACAAGGCCCAAGGCGAGTTTCTGGCTAAGGCACTTGTCCCACGAGGGATCGGTGTCGTTTCGGCCAACTATCGCCTGTCGCCAACCGTAAAACACCCCGCACATCTCCAGGATGCTGCTGCGGCGTTTGCCTGGACCGTGGCGCATATCGCGGACTTTGGTGGTAATCCCGAGAAGGTTTATTTGGCGGGCCATTCCGCTGGCGCATACATGGCCGCGCTTCTGGCGCTCGATGACTCCTACATTCGTGAGGTTGGTTTGGCAAAGTCCTCGATTCATGGCTCCATACCGATTAGTCCATTCCTTTATGTTGAGGAAGTTGCGCCTGACCGCCCAAAAACAGTGTGGGGGACCGAGGTAGCGGTGTGGCATCAGGCATCAGCATCCTCCTACATTAGTGGTGGTAAGCCACCGTTGTTATTCGTCTATGCTGACGGAGATGCTGATTGGCGGCGCGAACAGATTCTCCGGGTCGCGCGAGAGCTCGTGTCAGCTGGGCAATCCAGTGTGGACACTGTCGAGATTTCTGATCGGACCCATGCTTCTGTGGTTGAGAGGCTGGTCGAACCCGACGACCCTGGTACCCTGCAGATCGCTGACTTCGTCCTTCGGTCGGATGGGGGAGTGCACTAGTTCTAGGCTGAGAGGAGGGGGCAAGCCCTCGCCTTCCCCTTCGTCTCATCGACAACCAGAAGCTTTTGGACCGGTTTGGCCAAAAAAGTAAACTTCCTTCAAGAACCCGCCCGTAAACCGCCTTGCTAGTTGATTCCGTGCTTTGAGTTCCTCATCCAAACACTGTCAATTTGTATAGTTTATAATATGAGTTGACACCACTAAGATAATATGATATTAATATAATCACTATTTAACTACTGAATGTGAGGAGAGGTGTCCTCAAGAATGGAGGAAGCTATGATGCTCGCTAGATGGAGTCCCTTAGACGACTTTTCTGACCTCCACCGTGAGGTGGACCGTTTGTTCGGCCGGAGTTGGAGCAATGTTGCAACTGGGGTGAACGAAGGAGCCTGGGTGCCGGCGACCGAGGTGACATCCGGAGAGGATGGATGGCAGCTTCGCATTGCCCTACCGGGGGTGAACAAGAATGATGTAAACGTCGATTTGCATGGCGAGACCCTGACGATTAAGGGAGAGCGGACCGACACTAAGCGGAACGATGAACTCCATGTTTCAGAAATTCGCTATGGCCGGTTTGAGCGAGCCTTCACGCTACCAGCAAAGGTCGAAGGCGATAAAGTGAATGCCCGTTTCGAGAACGGCATGCTGGAGTTGACGCTGCCACTAGCTGCGAGTGCAAGGTCAAAACGTATAGAAATTGGTGCTGCAGCAGAGAAAGATATCGATGTAGAAAAGATTGCTTAAGATTATCGAAGATGTTCAGCGGGGCAGGGCGTTCGCCTTGCCCCATCCAATCCCCTAAGGACCCGTGCTGGTCGTGAACCTCCACGAACAGGTACACTTCTCGTTGTGACGCGATTGAAAGTCAATCAACCAATTGTCATCTTACTAATTTGTGCCACGGTGGTGTGTTGTGGCAGGGAGCGCCAGGGGCTGAGGACCAGTGGTCCGGCCGGTCTGGAGTCGGTGGCCATTGGTATACATTCTGATTCGCCAGTACAGACCGAACTTCTTTCCGATGTTGCTATTGTGCAACCCGGTGAGGTTTTCAAGTTGGGGGTGCTCCTAACGATGAAGCCTGGCTGGTACGTGCACTGGATCAATCCTGGCGAGTCGGGCGAGGCTATTTCGATTGATTTCAATTTGCCGGCGCGGTTCGAGGTGGGTGCGCTTCGGTGGCCTGTCCCGCTTCAATTTGAACAGCCCGACGGCACTGTTGGCTACGGCTACAAGGATGAAGTGCTGATCCATGCAGAAGTTCGCGCGTCGAATCGTGATGTCGACGATGGTGAGGTTTGGCCTCTGGCGGCCGACGTGCGCTGGCTGGCGTGCGAACAGGAGTGTGTCCCGGGGCACTCTACATTGCAGTTATCGCTTCCCGGTTCGATTTCTGGTACGCGATTAGTAGACCTCATCAATGCGCCGCGTGTAGAGGCGTGGCTTCCTCGGTTACCGTTGGCTGCTGGCTCATCGCTTGCACCGTTTACTGTAACCGTATCGCGCCTAAGTTCTTCGGATTTCGTGTTGATGTTAACTTGGCGTTCGGTGGCGAATAATGTTCAATGGTTTCCGGTGTCAGCGACGGCCGCGGCTGCTCCTGTGAGCAGTTTGCATAGGGCAGGTCAGCGAACGCGAATCGAGTTGTCGGCACCTACCGGCCACACTACCTCCGACCTTCAAGTTATCAGTGGCGTTGTCGCCTATACGAATGCTTCGGGTGAACGTCAAGCGGCCGAGTTGTCAGTAGCGGTCAACGAACTCTCCCAACCGTAAACCCCGAAAGACTACTCCCGCCAACGCGGCAATCTCGAACTCAGTGTTGGGTGCCGGACGGTCTGCCGTGGGGTGCCGACTGGGTGAGCACACTACGCCCTAACCATAGGATGCCTGCAACGATGACCAGTAGCATCGTCCAGCGAATCGCGCTGGCAACGAACAAGGCGTCATAACGTGGCTGTTGAAACTGGAACTGGATAAGTTCGCTTAAGCGAACAGTCATCCAGTGCCAACCACTGTGGGCAATGAACACCGAGAGGACAATGATGCCCATCTGTTGTGCGCCTACCCAGCGCAATAGGATAGAGAGCGCCGGATACAGGAAGGCGAGAACGAGTAGTAGCCCCAACTCGATGCCGATGTTGAAGGCGAATCGTGACACGAATACATGCGTCCCACCGAACTGCAACATCTCCGGAAGGGCAAATGAGAGAGCGAAGCCATGTACCAGGCCGAAGCCAAACGTGCTCATTGAACGGCGCTCGAGTTTGGTGCCGACCATGTTTTCAAACGCCATGTAGAGAATTGAGACGGCGACGAGAGTCTCGATTAACGGCTGGAACCAGAGGACGTTCGGCGCCAGCCTGAAGGCTGAAGCGGTAAGCGTCACGGAATGCGCCACGATGAATGCGGTAACAATGATTGCGAGAGGTCGCATCCTTCGGAACGGAATAACCACGCATGCCAGAAAGACCAAGTGAGTGAGACCGTTGAGAATGTGTGCGAATCCAAGTGCTACAAACCGTTGAAACGCTTGATACCAAGTTGGGTTTAGCCAGATACGGCCCGGGTCGCCGGCGTATTCGAACAGTCGGTCTGAGCCTTCGGGCGTGAGAAACCGCATTGCCATGTTGACTCGCAAATCGGGTCGCTCGAGTGAGGTGTTGATGGAGAAACTCGAGCGTTCTGACCGAATGGGATATTCAAACAAGACATCGAGCATGCCTTGTTCCCAGTAAAGTTCCGTGTCGTTTGGCAGTTGCGGGCTTCGGATGTGGGCGAGCGCCGTGTCAAAAGTTCTAAATGATCGATCGGACGGAAGTGATACTCGAACCGCCTCTATCCGCGGGGATTCCAGCTGGTCACCATCTTCGTAGATGGTGAGGTCAGGTGAAATCCGAAGCCGTGCAGCGTCACGAAGTGGAGGGTTAGCTTCCTCGAAATTGAGATAGCCGATCCCGAAGGTGGGAAGAGTCTGATCGCGTAGTGCAGCTAGCGGTACTCGGACAAGCATCTGCAATTGCTGGCTCTCAGGCCTGACGAGCACTTGAACGGTTACATCACGAACGATTATTTGCGCAGCCACTTCGGCCGGAATGGCTACTAGCCACCACATCACTAGAGTGACCATCATGCGAGTCGTTACGTATCGATTGCATTTGGATGACATCATCTGGACCTTGTGAGGTGAGCCCATTAGCGTGGTATCACCGGTCTACACGCCAGCTTCTGGTGGTGTTAGACCCAGAAGCGAAGCCTGGCTGCCGGGATAGGCGGACCATCCCAACTGCTGGTTCTATTACTTCTCCGCACAGAAGAAGCCAAGGTTCTTCATAATTCTGCTACTCGCGAGGCTTGATCCGGTAGCCTTCGTCCGTCTGTTCCCGGTAGCTCCGATGACATGTGGCGCATGTACCCCGCAGGTCGCCAAAGGCGCTCTGGGCGCCGTCATGATTGTTCTCTCCAGCTGCGGCAGTTATCGCCCGGGCCGCTGCCACGGCATCCGCAGCGATTGCAGCAGCCTCTTCGACTTCTCGAGCCTTCCAGAACGCTTCAACCTGTTGAAACATCGACTGGAGCCTTCGGCCATCCTCCTCGGTTTCTGGCCAGTATCTTGCTCCAATATGTCCCTCGGTGTCGCCGAGCGTTAACCCGACCTCTTTCATCGTTGCGTCAAATTCTTCTTCGGTAAGTGTTTCTTGAAGGGCTTTAGCTCCCAGGCTGACTAGAGCGACGATACTGATGATGGCGATGAGTAGGCGAGCATTCATTCCGATTCTCCTCAAAATTCTAGTAAGCGATGGCGTAACAATCACGGCGGGGGTCGGCAGCGGCCAGTCGGTTTCCAGAGAATGGGTCGATCATGACAGCCGTCGCGCACCCCGAGACCCCAAGTGGGCGCACCTCGTTTACATGATGTCCTCGGGATCGTAGCTCATTGGCGATGTCTACCGAAATCGTTGATTCCATGTCCATCTGGTTAAAGCCGGCGGCATGCGGCCAAAACGATCCCTGGAGGTGACGTGTACGGACACGCGGCCAGGCGAACGCTTCGTGCAGATTCGGATACCAGTCATCCCAGAACTCGACGATGTTCAAGAATCCCTGCAGGATCGTCTGGTCTTGATTGTCGCCACCAGGCGTACCGACTGCGAGAAAAGGCTCGCCGTTATGAGCCACGATACTCGGTGTTAGCGTGTAACGCGGCCGAGCGCGGGGTCGCAGTTGGTTCGCACGTTCCCTGTCAAGCCAGAACTGTTCTCCGCGGGTGCTCATGCCGATGCCGGTTTGTCCGAGAATCACCGCACCGCCGATCCACCCACCGCTAGGCGTACTGTCAAAAATGTTGCCATCCTTATCGATGACCGCCATATGCGTGGTGTCTTTCAGCCCACCCGATGATGGGACGAAGGACCCGCCGTTGGCGTCGTCGGTAGCTTGGCCATCCTCGATGTTGGCGACCCAGAAGTTCCAGTCGTTGACCTCGGGGTCGTGCGGCAGTGGGTTGCCGGCCTTGAAGGCCGTCGAGGCACGGCCGATGTCGATTTCGGCCGCTCGAACCGCCGCGTAGGTCTTCGATAACAGCCCAGTGCGAGGCACCGCTACAAAGTCAGGGTCCGCGTAGTAGGAGTCTCGGTCCGCGTAGGCGAGCTTCATTGCCTCGATGACTATGTGAATGTAATCAGCACTGTTGTGTCCCATCGACTGGAGGTCGTACTGCTCGAGAATATTAAGTGTTTGTAGCAATACTGGCCCTTGGCTACCGAAATCCTGTTTGTAAACGGTATAACCGCGATAGTCCACGTGGGTTGGCTCTTCGACCTTGGCGTAAAACTCTGCAAAGTCACTGTGCTCAAACAGCGAGCCATGCGTCTGAAGAAAATCGACCATCTCGTGGGCAATGTCGCCCTTATAGAATCGGTCGCGAGCAGCGACGATTGCCTCCTCACGGCCAAGGTGGGCGTGTTGCTGTTCAGCTTCGACCATCTTCTTTAGAGTGTTCGCGAGGGTGGGCAACTTAATGGTCTCACCAGGTGCGTAAAGGCTCCCATCGGGTTTTAGCCAGTAGCGTTGGTTTTCTGGCCAGGCTTGAAAAAATTCTAGATTGCGCTCAATCGAGCGAGCAGTGCGTGGCCGCAGGGGAAATCCATGTGCTGCATAGTCGATAGCTCGTGCTGAGACCTCCTCGAAAGTCATGGTGCCCCAACGTTCGAGAACAGTCAGTGCTCCGTGCAGTGCACCGGGAACGACCGCCGGGTCGAGCCCTTCGCCGTTGAGGTCCCGATTCCGTTCGAGATACCAATCGATTGTGGCGCGCTCGGGTGCCCAGCCCTGACCAACGACTGAGATGACTTTGCCTTCCGCTTTCGGATAGACCAGGACCAACGCCTCGCCACCCAATCCGTAAAGGTCCTGTTCCACAACACCACCCACGAGTAGAGACGTAACGCCGGCATCGAAGGCGTTTCCACCCTGAAGAAGTATCTCGAATGCTGCGGCGGTCGTTAGCGGATGACCTGCGGACACGCCGGCGGTCCGACCGGAGACGGATGGTCGTTGCGCCTGCCCTGGCTCAGTTGCCAACCCCGCGATTAGCGCAATTGTTAGTAGGGCGGTACACGACGTGCGCCCCCTGGAGGACCGCCGCACGCTAGGAATTCTTCTAAGGCATCGGATTGTCTTGCGCATCTATCACCTGCTGTCGATTAGTGAGATGGAAGGGGCATTCCGTATATCTAAACGGTGCCACTGCCATGACTCTTCTGGCGCGAATCTATACGGAGTGCCACCCTGAGATCAAACATTGAGGTAGTTCCCCCTAGCCGTATGCTCCCGAGCGCCAGGGCTTGAATCGGCCGGCGATGGGTGTAGACTAGGGCCTAGATTCACGACAGTAATTAGCTGAGAATTCTTTTCGGATGTGACGCCAGCCCCTCGTCATAACGGCGAGAGGGTAGCTGGATGTTCCGTCGTTTCGTTCGAGGTGGATGCTATGAAGTGTAGGCTCATGCTTGTTGTTTCGGCGGTCGTCATTTCACTCGCAGTCGTATCGGTGGCGCAGGCCGGAGCGCAGGATTCACCGCGTCCGGTTGTTGGACGGTCAATGGTCGTGACCGGGCACGGTATCGTAGCCGCTAGTCAGCCGCTCGCGGCGCGAGCAGGCGTGCAGGTTCTTGAGCGTGGCGGAAACGCAATCGATGCAGCCATTGCGGCCAATTCGACAATTGGCTTGATGGAACCGACTGGAAACGGTATCGGAGGCGACCTCTTCGCGCTCATCTACATGGCGGAGACTGGCGAGCTACATGGGCTGAACGCTAGCGGTTGGGCGCCATCTGGACGCACAGTTGAGTTCCTTCGCTCGAAGGGCTTCGAGGAGGTTCCCAGTCGCGGTATCTACTCGGTCACGGTGCCAGGAGTGGTGGCCGGATGGGACATGATGCGCGAACGGTTCGGGTCCCTGCCGTTCTCGGAGTCGTTGGCCCCAGCGATCTACTATGCCGAAAATGGCTTTCCGGTTTCACCGGTCATTGCTAACGGGTGGGGCCGTTCCAGCGAAATGCTCGGAGCTCATCCAAATTCGAAGGCCACATTTCTTCCAGGTGGTCAGGCGCCGAAAATGGGGGAGATGTTTCGTAATCCCGACCTCGGGGCGTCGTTGCGGCGGATTGCTGAACATGGGCGTGATGGATACTACGAAGGCCAGACGGCCGAGGCGATCCTGAAGATTTCCGAGGAGATGGGTGGGACATTTACGGCTGACGACCTCAGTGAGTTTAGACCGCAGTGGGTCACGCCAATCTCCACGATGTATCGAGGTTGGAAGGTCAGTGAGATTCCGCCAAACACGCAAGGAATTGCGGCTCTCATCATGCTGAATCTCATGGAACAGTACCCAATTGGAGAGTACGGTTTTCACAGTGCCAAAGCTCTGCATGTGGCGATTGAGGCCAAGAAGCTCGCTTACGCTGACATGCTTGGGTATGTTGGTGACCCCGATTTTTCCAAGATCCCTGTTGAGCCGATGCTGAGTAAAGCGCATGCTGCGGAGCGGGCAAAGTTAATTAACCCGACACAAGCGGCCTGTGAAGTCGCACCTTCCTACTTTCCTGGAATTACGACAGCGGAAGGCAATGACACGATCTATATGACGGTGATCGATAAGGATGGCAACATCGTGTCGTTGATCCAGAGCAATTACAGCGGTTTTGGTTCTGGCCTTGTCCCTCCTGGTGTTGGGTTCATGTTACACAATCGCGGTGCACTCTTTACTATGGAAGATGGTCATGCCAACACCGTCGAGCCACGTAAGCGGCCGCTCCACACGATCATTCCAGCGTTTATGGAGAAGGACGGCGTGCAGATTGGGTTTGGCATTATGGGCGGTTGGAACCAGGCTCAAGCACATGCCCAGTTTGTCGCGAACATCGTCGACTTCGGTTTTAACATTCAGGAAGCGCTTGAGGCCGGCCGGTTCACCAAGGGCAGCTTCACGGGCTGTGACGTCAATATTGAGTCGCTAATTCCATCCACCGTGCGTACCGAACTGACGGCGCTGGGGCATGAGCTCAATGTTCGTCCGCCGAGGACTGGTGGATTCGGTCATGGTCAGGCCGTGATGGGTACGCCGGCGGGTATCCACTTTGGGGCGTCAGAGCCAAGGCATGATGGGGCTGCGGTACCGCAGGCGCCTTCGATATTTGACCGGTAAGGCACAGATGATTCCTCATCAAATCATGCGGGTGCTGTTCGTGGCGGCCTTGGTCGTCCCGGCAGCACCCTACGTGATGGCTGAGCGGTTGGTTCAAACCCAGGCCGAGGGACTTGAGGCCAGGGTTAGAACGGAACTCGTGACGGAACGGTCATTCCGGGCCGTCACGGTTGTAGTGGATGGGGATGTGGTAACCCTGAATGGGATCGTGGGAAGTATCGGTGTTAAGGAGGACCTGATCGCGACCGTTCTGGAGGTCGACGGGGTGGGTTCGATTCTTAGCAACATGGAAATTTTTGAAGCTGAGAGCGATGTGAAGCTCGGCGAGCAAATCGCAGCGTTCATTAGGCGGTATGAATACCATTCAGTGTTCGACAATATAAATCTCAACGTCGAAAATGGAGTGGTTGTTTTGAGTGGGGAAGTTACCGAACCCTTCAAGAAAGAGGGCATCGAGAAAGCCGTGTCCTATGTTGGTGGTGTTCGACTGGTAGAAAATCGGATTGAAGTGCTGCCGGTGTCGGGCACTGTACGACCGTATTCGGGAAGACATTGCCCTACGCATTTATAACGACCCGCTCTTTTCTAAATATCAGGAGGGGAACCGCCCTCCGATTCATATCGTCGTGAAGCGAGGCCGGGTGAGGCTCACGGGCGTTGTGCTTTCCCCGGTCGAGCGTGCATTTGCAGGTACAATCGCGCGCCAAGTCTTTGGCGTCAGGTCGTTTCGCAATGAATTAAGAGTAGAGTCGGAGCGGTAAGCTTCGGTGGCTACGTATTAGTGCTTCAGTCAGGTTCCGCTTGTGGTTGCAAACTGGAGCTCGAACGAGCAGGTGTCTTTACAGGCGTGAGGAGGTTACCTATGTTCTGCGTGCAGAGGTCCGGTCGGGGCCTTGTGCTGCTAGTGGTGCTTGCGGTGCTTGCTTGGCCGAGTGTTGCCGCGGCCCAAATGTCTGCCCGAGTGCGTGGCGTCATCATGAACGTTGATGGTGAGCCGGTCGAGGGTGCCACCGTCACGTTTACTTTCCAGGGTGGTGTAAATCGAGAGCAAGCGGCGACAACCAACGCCGAAGGTGAGTATATGCAGATGGGGCTTCAAAGTGGCCCCTACCGTATCGTTGCCGCGAAGGACGGTGTCGGCGAGCGTACCGAGGAGATCACGTTGCGTGTTGGGCAGCAGGAGGAGCTCGACATTCAGCTTGTGCCGGTCGGCATGCGGGCTGTTTCTGACCTAACCGACGAGGAACGAGCCGAGTATGAACGGGCGGAGGCGCTCTTGGTGACGTTAGAAGCGGCCGTTGAGTTAGCCACGGGTGGTGATTTTGGAGCGGCCATCACTGCTTTTGAGGAAGGCCTTTCGGCAAATCCGGACTGTTTCCAGTGCTACCACGGGATCGGCATGGCCTACCTCGAACAAGAGGAATACGGCGATGCCGAGGCGGCTTTTAACAGTTCGCTTGAGGTCAATCCAGACTACGCTGAAGCCTATGAGGGTCTTGCCACGATCTACAACACTCAGCGGCGGTTTGATGAGGCGGTGGCGGCCAGTGAAAGGGCGGCTGAGCTGTCGGGTGGTGGTGGCCTCCTCGCAGACCCGGACACCGTCTTTAACCAGGGGCTCATCAACTGGAATGCCGGCAACATCGAGGAGGCTAAAGCGCAGTTTGCCGAGACGCTCGAGCTTGACCCGAACCATGGTGAGGCCCATTACTGGGTCGGCATGGCAAATTTGAACGAGGGTAACCTCGCTGGCGCCAAGACAGAATTTGAACGATACATTGAGCTTGAACCGGACGGCCGGTTTGCGGACCAAGCTAGGGGTATGGTGACGCAACTGCCCTGACTGAGGGCCGTGTGCCGGTGACTTTGTGACGTCTTGTTAGAGTTGGTGGGTGATCGATTGGCTGGGCTAGGGGAGTCGTGTCATTGAGGAGGATTCACATGCGAACCCAACATTCGGTTGTGACCGGAGTTCTGTGTTGCGTGGTGCTAGTCGGAGCAGGAAGTGCCTTGGCCCAGAGTCAACGGACTATGCGACCCGTGATTCGAGGCACAGAGTATGCAGCAACGTCGATGAAGGCTCCTGCCACAGCGGCGGCGATGCGTATTCTCGACGCTGGCGGCAATGCCTTTGATGCGGTGGTGGCGGGCCAGGCGGTGTTGGCGCTGGTGGACCCAGGGGGCAATGGCATCGGGTCAGATGCAGTGATACTGATCCACGACGCCAAGACTGGCGAGGTGCTCTCGATCAATGCGGAGGGGACGGCCCCGCAACTGGCAACCATTGAATGGTATGAAGAACACAATCATGGTGAGATTCCGGTGAGTGATGGGCTGTTGTCAGCCTCAATCCCAGCTGTGGTTGATGCTTGGTATGTCTTGCTCGACCGTTGGGGCACCATGACGTTCGCAGAAGTACTGCAGCCAGCCATTGAAGTTGCGGAAGAAGGCTTTCCACTGAGTGAACGTCTTGCAAGTTCGATCGCTCGGTCGGAGAAGATTCGGAAGTATCCGACGACTATGAAGGTCTACTGGCCGGATGGTCGGGCGCCCGAAGCTGGGGAGGTCTTTAAGAACCTCGATGCAGCAAACACCCTGAAGAAACTCGTGGAAGCTGAAGCACAGAATGCTGGTGCGGGTCGCCATGCTGCGCTGAAAGCGGCACGCGATCGATTTTACAAAGGTGATATTGCACGAACCATGGCGGCCTTCTTTGAGGAGCATGATGGCCTCTATCGCTATGAGGACTTCGCCAACTACTCCGTCAAGGTTGAAACGCCTGTGTCAATTGATTACCGCGGGTACACGGTTTATAAAAATCCTTCAGCGAACCAGGGTCCCGCGGAACTATTCACGCTCAAGCTACTTGAGGGTTATGACCTACAAGCGCTTGGCCATAACAGCGTCGAGTACATACACACGAGTGCTGAGGCACTCAAACTCGCCATGGCTGACCGGGAGAAATACCTTGGTGACATGGACTTCATCACCATTCCTTACGAAGGCCTCTTGTCTGAGGAGTATGCACGCGAGCGGCGAACTCTCATTGATCCGGATCGAGCGTCGTTCGAGTTGCGGCCAGGAACACCGGAACGGTTCATGGGGAGTTCCGGACTTCTAGACCGGCCCGTTCACGTGAACTTGGAGGGTGAGGCTGACCACGAGGGTGATACCAGCTACATCGCCGTGGTGGACAAGGACCGCAACATGGTGAGCTTCGAGCCGAGCTTACACAGTGGGTTTGGCACCGGTGTAGTTGTCGGCGACCTCGGGTTTATTTTTAACTGTCGTGGGGATTATTACTCGCTGGTACCTGGGGAGGCGAATGCGCTCGAGCCTGGTAAGCGGCCCCGCAGCACGCTGCAGAGTACGCTCGTGATGAAGGATGGCGAACCACACATGGTGCTGGGGAGTCCGGGTGGTGATGATCAAATCCA
>PBHT01000052.1 GCA_002720285.1 Acidobacteriota bacterium
AGTATTTGCGTTTCGAAAGATGATAAAGGCAAGTATCATATATTGACCCCTTGTGGGATTTGTCAGGAGCGATTGTATTATTACGGTGGTGATGTTGCTGTAGCGGTTCATCCAGACGACGAGCGGTATCGATCTGAAGTTGGAAGCTGTTTGCGACTGCCGCTACTAGATCGCGAGCTTCCGATCATTGCCGATGCGGTCGTCGACCAGGAGTTTGGAACTGGTGCTGTTAAGGTGACTCCTGCGCATGATCCCAACGATTTCGCTATAGGTCAGCGTCACGATCTTCCGCAAGTGTCAGTAATCAACGAAGACGGCCGAATGACCGATACGGCTGGACCTTTTACCGGCTTAAAGGTCCTGGAGGCTCGTGGTGCAGTGCTCGATCGTTTGGAACGTGAGGGCGCACTCATCGAGGTCAAGGATCACGAGCATGCCGTGGGCCATTGCCAACGATGTAGTACGGTCGTCGAGCCTCTCGTGTCGACGCAGTGGTTTGTACGTATTGGCCCACTGGCTAAGCCTGCTATCGATGTTGTACGAGAGGGAAAGATTACGTTTATTCCTGAGAACTGGACGAAGACTTATTTTGAGTGGATGTCTAACATCCACGATTGGTGTATCTCAAGGCAACTCTGGTGGGGGCACCGCATCCCTGCGTGGTATTGCAATTCGTGCGATCAGATTGTAGTCGCAGAAGAGGCCCCAGGGATGTGTGAGTGCGGTGGTTCACTTCAACAGGATACGGATGTTCTGGACACTTGGTTTAGCTCAGGGCTCTGGCCTTTCAGTACGATGGGGTGGCCGGACAGGACGATCGATCTTGAGCGGTACTATCCCACAACCCTCATGCTTACTGGTCTCGACATTATCTTTTTCTGGGTTGCACGAATGATTATGTTCGGGTTGAAGTTCGGGCAAGAAGTGCCGTTCAAGACGGTCTACATTACTTCACTCGTGCGAGATGCCCATGGGCAAAAGATGAGTAAGTCTAAGGGTAACGTTGTAAACCCTCTTGAACTTATTGATGAGATCGGTGCTGATGCACTGCGATTCACTCTGACGGCACTCGCATCACCCAGCATGGACATTTCACTGTCCGAGGGCCGTCTGCGAGGTTCTCGGCAGTTTATTAACAAGTTGTGGAACGCTTCACGTTTTGTCCTAATGCAGCTCCAAGAGGGCGAGGTCAGACCAAATCCTCCTGCACGCCCATCGGAACTCGTACACCGATGGATTTTGCATCGCGTCAACGAGCTAAGTGCCGAAGTTGGTGAAGCGCTTGAAACGTTCCGTTTTGACGTTGCGGCTGATCGGCTATATCACTTTTTCTGGCACGAGTATGCGGACTGGTACATTGAATTAGTCAAACCTTCTCTCCAAGAAACTGGTCCAGAGCGTGAGAACGCCATTTCTGTTTTACTGGAGGTTCACGACCGGACCTTAAGGCTTCTCCATCCAATTATTCCGTTTATATCGGAGGAAGTCTGGCAGCAGTTACCACAGCGACCTGGCGATGGCCGTTCCCACGATGGCCAGCACCAAACACTGACACTCGCTGCGTTTCCTGGTCCGGAAGCCAAGTGGAAAGATGACGCGGCTGCAGCCGAGATGACCTTAATCCAAGAGGTTATCACTGCAATCCGCATCGTTCGAGCTGAGTGGGGGGTGCCACCAGCACGAAAAATTAAGGTTTTTATTGAAGGTGCAGACAAGCTGTCACAGCGGATTCTTGACGGTTGCGAAACTCATCTCGTCAGACTCGCCGGGCTTGACGAGGTAGAGTTTCAAGATCGCGTAAAACGTCACCCGGAAACCGTGGTTCGGGTTGTCAGGGACCTTCAGGTGCACGTCCCGCTTGCCGGCATCGTTAATCGTCAGGACGAAGCTAATCGTGTTGCGAAGGAACTCTTGAAGATTGAAAAACAGCATGCCGCTGACCAAAACAAGCTAGCGAATCCCAAGTTCAGGGAGCGCGCAGCGCCAGAGGTCGTGGCCGATACTGCGGCACGGGTTCAGGGGCTGATTAAGCAGCGTGACAAGCTCAAACGCCTTCTGGAGGAGCTTTCCCGGTAATGACTGAAGCATTGGAGCCGGCAGTCTACCGGAAGCTTGTCCAACGCGCACTGAAAGAAGATCTCGGCGCTGGTGACATTACGAGCGAAGCGATTGTCGAAACTACCAGCTGGGCCAAGGGTCGCATTCTCTCAAGGTCTACCTGCGTCCTGGCTGGACTTGAGATCGTAACTGAAGTATTCAGGCAGGTAGATTCCCGCGTCAAGCTAACGTGCCAGCGGTCTGACGGGGACAGCTGTGTCGCTGGGGAGGTTGTAGCTAATTTGTCAGGAGCTGCGCGATCGATTTTGGCTGGCGAGCGTACTGCGCTGAATTTTCTACAACGTCTGTCTGGTATAGCGACCCTTACGCGCGCGTTTGTTGATGCGAGTGCGGGCGTTTTGACTGTGTTAGATACACGTAAGACGACTCCGATGTTACGGAGGCTGGAAAAATACGCTGTGCGGGTAGGAGGTGGGTCTAACCACCGCTTCGCACTGGATGACGGGGTTTTGATCAAGGATAACCATATTGTCCTTGCTGGGGGCGTGGCAGTAGCGCTAGATCTGGTGCGGGGGGCCAAGCTTGATAAGTCGATTGAAGTCGAGGTTGACAGCGTCGAGGAAGCCGACGATGCCCTAGATGCGGGTGCTGATAGGTTACTGGTGGATAACATGACTGATGCTGATGTCCGTGAAGTGGTGCGCCGTAGTCGGGGCCGAGCCAAGATCGAAATATCAGGAGGCGTGACATTGAAAAGGATGCCAGGCCTGGTCGCAACGGGGGCAGACTACGTCTCGGTCGGTGCGCTAACGCATTCAGCACCGTCGGTTGACTTTAGTCTTGAGCTTGTGCGGTCAGATCATTGAGTAACTACGGTCTACCGGTGCCAATGGTGGCTGCGTTTAGAACACATAGGGACCGGCTCGGATGTTTCGTGGGGCGAGTTACCTACCTGGAAGAAACCGGATCAACAAACGACAAGGCGATCGAACTTGCTCTGGCTGGTGCACCAGAGGGCACGACTGTGGTTGCCGGGGCCCAGACCGCTGGGAGAGGTCGCCGCGGACGTTCTTGGTTGTCTCCCCAAGGTGCCGGCCTTTACGCTTCGGTGGTGTTCCGACCTCCACTATTGTCTCCGGTATTGACGCTGATGAGCGGCGTCGCGTTGGTCGAAGCGATACGCTGTCGGGCAGGGCTTACAGTGGTGCTCAAATGGCCGAATGACTTAATGGTTAAGCGAGGTGTTATTAGGAAGCTCGGTGGTATTCTTTCCGAAGCTGGAGCCTCGCCGACTGGTCTTGAGTACGTCGTGGTCGGGTTTGGTATTAATCTGTTAGCGGTGTCGAATCTGTCGGCACTGTCCGATACGGCTACTTCAATCGAGTCTGAATGTGGCGAAGTTGTGCCATTGGAAGACCTCCTAGTTGAAGTTTTAGCTGCACTGTCGGTATGGCGAGCAAGGATGGTCGACGGCCAAATGAATGCTATTTTGAATCGTTGGCGCACACTGTCCCCGTCGAGCATTGCCTCTACGGTCGAACTGGATGGGCCGTCTGGAGTGCGACGTGGCACGACTGCTGGCATCGACGCTGATGGGGCGTTGTTGGTACGCGTCAATGGAACGACTGAACGGGTTGTTTCTGGTGAGGTACGCTGGGTTTAAAGCTCACCTGAAGACCATTCTGCTAAGGAACGGTATGACATGCTCCTGACGGTTGACGTGGGCAATACGAATCTCGTGTTTGGGGTCTTCAAAGGTGAAACGCTCACCCAAAGTTGGCGTCTTGCCACGCTGCGGGAGCGCACTGCGGATGAGCTCGGTATTCTTGTGAGCGATCTCTTTGAAGCGAGGGGCCTCGATAAAGCAGAGATTGACGGCGTTATCATGGCATCGGTTGTTCCGTCACTAACCGGCACAATGGCCGAGATGATCAGACGTTACTTCGATCTCCAAACCAAGGTCATCGAGCCAGCCGAGGACGCCGTATTCGCGGGTATGCCTATACGCTACGAGCGGCCGAGCGAAGTAGGCGCCGACCGATTTGTCAATGGAATCGCTGCCTATGAGCGCTTCGGACGTGTGGACGGCAGGCCGGTTATCATCGTCGACTTTGGCACTGCTACGACGTTCGATTGCATCTCTTCGCGTGGTGAGTATCTTGGTGGTGTCATTTGTCCAGGCGTTGACATTTCAGCTGATGCGCTATTTCAGCGTGCAGCGCAGCTTCCACGCGTTGATGTCTGCAAACCCAAGCGCGTCATCGGGCAAACGACGGTCGAGTCGATGCAGTCAGGTTTATTCTACGGATATGTTGCGATGGTCGAGGGTATCGAGGCTCGACTACGCGAAGAATTTGAGCCTATGTCTGGTGAGGGTGCACCGATTTGTGTTGCGACCGGAGGAATGGCTGCCGTCGTTGCTGAGCAAACTTCAGTTATAGAGGCAGTCGTGCCAGAACTCACCTTGTGCGGTCTCCGGATAGTCTGGGAACGTTTTCGTGCCAAGATGTCGCAGTGAGTGACTACGCTGAATACTGTCGGGCTGTTGAAACTTACCTCTGTCAGAAGAACCGAGGTCGCCTCATCCGTTTGGTTGGTCCATCTTTTGAGTTGGTACGCGGCTGGGCTGAACAGGGCTTGCCACTCAAAATAGTCATGCGCGGTATTGATGAGCGCGTAACACGGTATGAGGCCAAGAGTAAGAGTAGTCGACGGTATCCATTGCATATCGAGTTTTGCGAGAACGATGTGCTTCGTGCATTTGATGATTGGCGGCGGTCTGTTGGTCCCACGATAGATGTTGACCAGCGCGATGATAGTCGGGCTACGGCTAAGAGCCTACCAAAACATCTGACCACTGTGATGTCGAGGCTAACGGCTTGCCTTATGAATCCAGAGCCTTGGCCAGGCCTTCACGTTGTGTTGAATCGCGTCGTTCGTGCCCTTGATGAACTTCGTGAACCGGCTAAAACAGCACGCGGTTCTGTTCGTTTCGACCTCCTCAAGAGCCTCCAGAATCTAGATGGAGCCATGATGCGGGATATTCGGGTCGTGGCCGACGAACCCACAATTAAAGCTGTGGAGGCTGAAGTGGCGACGGAACTTGGTGTTTTCCGAGAGAGGATGTCACAGTCTGCGTACGAGGAAGCGACCAAACTTGCAGTCGAACAACGTTTACGGGTTCAGCTCGGCCTACCGCGCTTGAGTTCCACCTAATTGAATCGGTTGAGCTACGAGATGGACTCGGGAGCCCTACTTGAGCTAGCGATTGAACGGCCAGCTGTTGGCGGCCGGATGATTGCAAGGCACGACGGCCGTGTAATATTGGTGTCCGGAGCAATTCCCGGTGAGCGGGTCCGGGCACGGGTCGCACACTCCCGTCGTGGCGTGCCGGTAGCCTCGACCGAAGAGGTCATTCTTGCTGACCATGACCGCCGTCCTGTGTTGTGCGATCCCTCCTGCGGCGGGAATGTGTTTTCCCATATTGCATATTCGCGGCAACTCTCACTGAAACGTGAAATTGTTGCTGATGCGTTCGCCCGTATCGGGCGACTTCCGCCTCCAAAAGACATAACGATCGCCCCTTCTTTTGAGCAAGGTTATCGATTACGAGCCCGTTTGTATGTAGCAGGGAAACGGGTGGGATTTCTACGTAGTGGGTCGCACCACCTATGTGATGCTGCCAAGACAGGACAGCTTTCGACCGAGACTGGGAAAGTTATCGGCGATTTGCAATCTTTATTTTCATCGCACATTCCTGACAGCACTATCAGAGCTATTGACCTCGCCGAGTCGGTCGATGGTGAACAGCGAGTAATCCATTGCTGGCTAGACCGAGAGCGACCGGCCGATGTCACAGCACTCTCGTCACTGGGCGCTGTATCAGGCATTGGAGGAGTTTCAGCCTCCGTGCGACGCGCTGAACCAGTTCAACATGTGATCGGTGAGCCAGAAATCATCGAATCTTGGTCTACGATGCTTCCGTCGCTGTCACAAGTGCCTGAAGTTCCTCTCCGTCGACGTCCCTCCGCATTTTTTCAGGGCAATCGGTTTCTCCTAGCTACGCTCGTCGAGCGCGTTCTTATGGAGCTCACGCCTGGCCCCCTAGTTGACCTCTACGCTGGGGTTGGCGTGTTTGCGTTGGGAGCTGCAGCGTGTGGGGCGGATGATGTGACAGCCGTAGAAAACGATCCGATTTCTGGGATAGATTTGGTAGCCAATGCACAGTCTGCCGGGGGACGGGTGCGCGTCGTGAGACGAACAGTCGAGCGCTACCTGCGAGGGAAGCGGCGCAGTTCGCGTGGCGTCTGGATTATCGACCCTCCACGAACCGGGCTGTCGCGTGAGGCGCGGGTTTTGATTGCGAACACTGGACCATGCCGGCTTGTCTATGTTTCGTGTGACGTTGCCACACTTGCACGCGACCTCTCCGTACTAGGTGGTGCGGGCTACAGTCTCCGTCGGTTAGACGGCTTCGACTTTTTCCCGAATACGGCTCACGTTGAGTTGATGGCAGTGCTCGAACGTTAGTGCCAGGCCTACATTCGAGAGGGAACCTCGCACCCCATCAATCCCAAAGCACGAGTCATTTGCGTCTTAAAGTAGAGCGTCGCTCCTGCCCGCCAGAGTTGGAGCTCTGTCTGTTCTTCGTTCACGATTGGGTGATGGTGGTAGAAGGTGTTAAATAGTTGCGCCAGCCCGAAAGAGTACTTGGCTAGTATGGATGGCTCGAGACTTCTCACGGCCTGATCGACAACCTCGTCGAGTCGTGCAGACTCGAGCACCAGTTCCCATAGGCCATCGCCATCACCGCGGGCTAGGCAATCTGTAGATACTGAACTGAGCTTTTCAATGATGGCAGGCTCATCAAGGTCTGTCCGCTCGTGCAGTTTCTTGAAGATATTATTCGCACGGACTGCAGCGTATTGTAAATATGGACCACTTTCCCCTTCAAAACTCAAAGCTTCGTCAATGTCGAAGACAATGACTTTGCTGCGCGAGAACTTGATCATGAAGTAACGCACAGCTGCGGTGGAAATCATACGGCTGATACTTGCTGACTCGTCAGCAGGTAAATTCGGATTCCTCTTGGTTACTTCACGGCTTGCGGCTTCAACGAGGCGGTCCAGGAGCTCATCGGCCTTTACGCCGAGGCCTTTTCGGCCTGATACTTCAACGAATGGACGGTCCGTGTCGATGTTTTCTAGGCCTAAAGCTCGCGCCGTGCTGTGGGACAACGTGACCATCTCATATGAGAAATGAATTGAGTGCTCGGCTTGGGCGGTATAACCCATAGCCCCTAGGGCCTGCGCGAGTAGTTGCTGTAAATAGGCTTGACGGGTGTCTATAACGTTGTAGACGGTATCGGCACATCCAAACACCGGTGGAGTAGTTGCAGTAGGTTCGCCCGACGGGTTTGAACTAGTGGCCCACAGCGGTTGGTCGTTTTCCGAGGTATTAAACGGGCGGTAGAAAAAGTTGGTGCCAAGCAGTCCAAACTTCCAGAACTGGTAGGCAATATCCTTGCCAACGTAGGTCACTGTGTTGTCCGATCGGACAATCACTTTTAGGCGTACTTCTTCTGGTTCAACAGCCGTGTTGTTCGACGAGTTTTCGGAAGCGGTAGTGGTCTGGTCACTCAACTGCATTACCCAGCAGCCCGCGAGTTTACCTTCCTTCGGCTGAAACATTACGCCGGCTTTGGTCAGGATGTCGAAGGCGCGAGCCCAGAAGCGCAGCCTGAGAATGTCGCCTTCCCAGGTAAGTAGGTCGTAGCTGATCTTCAGTCTTGCCATCGTCGCCAAATGGCAGCGGACGATATGGTCGGCGATTATCGCAGCTGTGTCGGCCATTTCATTGTTGCCAGCCTCCAGTGCCTGCAAGGCCTCGGATCTCAGGCGGAGTCGGCTTGAATCGGCTTCGTACCACTCGGTTACTCTTGTATACAAATCCCAGCAGTAGTGATCGAAGTTTGTTTTCCTGGCTTCTGATTTGACTTTGTCCAGACCCATCGACTCCAGCTCGCGAAAAGCCACGACCATATCGGCGACCTGTACTCCCGTATCATCGATGTAGTTTTGAACCTCGACGTGATGGCCTTGGAAACGTAGAAGTTGGCTCAACGTATCTCCGAGCACTGCGTTCCGGAGGTGCCCGATGTGCGCGGCCTTGTTAGGATTGATCGCCGTGTGTTCAACAATGGTTTTACCTTGACTGACGTCTATGGAATCTTGCTGAACAGGCAGGTTGATTCGATTGGTCAGAAAAGATCGACGATCGAGAAAGAAGTTAATGTATCCGTTCGGAGAGGGCTCAATGGCGGTAACACCATCAATCTCACCCAGAGCGTCAACGAGCTCCGTAGAAATTACTCGTGGCGCTTTGCGCGCGACCTTTGCCAGTTCAAATGCTACCGGTACGGCTAGATCGCCAATGGTACGGTTTGGCGGTATCTGAATAGTAATTGATGGCATTGCGGTGTCGTCGAGACCGTAGAGCCGTTTTGCCACCGCTCTTATTTGTGTCTTTATGAGTTCGTGAATCGGAAGAATCATGTGGTCTGGTTCTACTTCTTGGGTAGTTCTGGACCCAATAACATCGAATGACCGGAGTCTAGGTGCTGAAGCGCCTTGGCGTAATCATCGGGTGTATTTACGTTGGAGAAGAGTAGGCCGCTCGGATCATGCGGTGCAATCTCGTTTATTCCAATCTCTCGGACTCGCAGGTGCGGCAGTAGTTCCTGAATCTTGAGCGCGCCGCTGTTGATTTGCTGCCGCAAGCGTGATGCGCACCGTCGGGAGTAACATGCGCACATTGGTTCGTAACCATTGGCGGTTTTCGGAATGGTCACATCAGCAGACCGGTCGGCATTGACGAGAAGACGCAAGAACGGTTCATTAATGAACGGCATGTCACACGCCACGACCAGCACCGGGTCCACGGTGGCGTGCACGAGTGCCGTATAGATTCCACCGATCGCACCAGAACCTGGGATTTCGTCGTTGATCGCCGGTACGCCCAGTCCGGTGTAGGCGCTTTCGTTGTTGGTGATAATCAGAAGTTTCTCAGTTATCGCTCGGAGAACCGCGATCTGGCGTTCGACGAGACTGGTCGTGCCAAATGGTAGGGTCCCTTTCACTCGCCCGTTGAGTCGCCGCGCTTCACCACCGGCGATAATGGCCGCCGTACACATGCGCCAGCGGTAACCTTATCAAAAAAGGCGTGAGGTTCGGAAAAAGTGGGGAAGGTGTAGTCTCCCGAGTTGATTCAACTTAGCCTGTTTTCATCGATTTTGGTGCGTTGACACAGTCTGCGCGCTCCGTTAGCTTACGAAGAGTGAGCGCGCTACAGAGGCTAAGGGATTCCTAAGTGTTGTTGATTATGAAGAGATTGGCCCGTAAGGCCTGGCTGCAGGCTCTACTCGTTCAGCCTGCCTTAGCGCGCCTGAGCCCGATCCTGTTTGTCCTATTGTTATTGAGTTCAACGACTGTGTTCAGTCGTCAGACAGTAGCCCCTTCAACATCAAATCGTCCACTCGTGCTGGTGGCTGAGGTGGATGCCATAATCCATCCTGTTTCGGCTGAGTACATGGTGCAGGTGATTGACCGTGCGGATGCGACCAACGCCGACCTAGTCGTATTCACCCTACGGACACCTGGTGGGTTGGTTGAGTCGACACGATCGATCACGTCACGCATGATTTCGGCTAAGACGCCAGTTGTTGTATTCGTAGCTCCAAGTGGAGCGCGTGCCGCGTCAGCTGGCTTTCTGATCACGATTGCGGCAGACGTGGCTGCCATGGCGCCGGGTACCCACATTGGGGCAGCCCATCCTGTGAGCGGCAGCGGACAACAGCTCGACGAGGCCGTATCCGAAAAGGCCGCATCGGATGTAGCGGCTTTTGCTCGATCCCTGGCGACTCAACGCAATCGTAATATTGAGTTCGCTGAGCAGGCAGTAATTGAGAGTAGAGCGTTTACTGAAGACGAAGCTGCTGAGGCTGAACCACCACTGATCGATATCGTCACATCGGACTTAGACAGTCTCTTAGAGGTGCTCGACGGTCGTTTGATTACCAGGTTTGACGGACGTGAGGTCAGGCTGCGGACGGCCGATGCTCGGGTCGAGCGGCTACAGATGACATGGCGCCAGCAAGTGTTGAGCGTGATTGCACGGCCGGAAGTGGCCTACATTCTTTTCAGCCTCGGCACCCTAGGTCTAACGATCGAATTGTGGAATCCTGGTGCAATTCTACCTGGTGTTGTCGGCGGACTCTGTCTCTTACTGGCGTTCTTCGCGTTTCAGGTGCTGCCGGTGAATTTAGCTGGTGTTCTTCTTATTGGATTCGGTCTTGGACTGCTGGTCCTAGAAGCGATGGTAACCAGTTTCGGGATGTTAGCGTTGGGTGGTGTTGTCAGTATCGCTTTAGGTTCGCTCATGTTGATCGATTCACCGATGCCAGAGTTGCAAATTGGGTTGTCGATGGTGCTTCCGATGACGCTCGCGCTTTCAGGCATCGTTTTCTTCCTGGCGAGGCTGGGCGTTGCGGCGCAGCGTCGACGAGCTGTAACGGGCCGTGCGGGCATGATCGATGAGATTGGGCGCGCACTCACGACGTTTGAGGCAGGCGGTTCTGGCCAAGTCGTGGCCCACGGTGAAATTTGGTCGGCGACAGGCACGGAGCCAATCGCCGAGGGCGACCAGGTTAAGGTGGTCGGAGTGAACGGTCTCACGCTCACTGTCCGTCGACTGGCGTCAGCCCTACAAGGAGGAGATAAGCAATGAATGTATCCCCTATTGCACTATTCGGCCTGATCGTGGTGTTGTACTTGATCAGCTCAATCAAGATTTTGAATGAGTATGAGCGTGGCGTCATCTTCCGTCTTGGCAAGTTGCTACCACATTCGAAGGGTCCTGGCGTGATCCTTGTCTTTGCACCGATTGATCGTATTGTTCGGGTGAGCCTCCGTACGATCGTGATGGACGTGCCGCCACAAGACGTTATCACGCGGGACAATGTTTCCGTGAAGGTCAATGCAGTTGTCTATTTCCGCGTAATGGAACCTGGCCGTGCCATTGTCGAAGTTGAGAATTTCCATTATGCGACGTCCCAATTAGCGCAGACTACCTTACGCAGCGTGCTTGGCCAGGTGGAGCTTGACGGCCTGTTGTCCGAGCGTGAACGTCTCAATCAAGACCTCCAAGGCATTCTCGATCAAAATACCGACGCGTGGGGAATTAAGGTTTCAGCAGTTGAGGTTAAACACGTCGATCTTCCACCCGACATGCAGCGAGCGATGGCTCGACAGGCTGAGGCGGAACGCGAGAAACGTGCTAAAATCATTCATGCCGAGGGTGAGTACACTGCGTCGGAGCAACTTTCGCAGGCGGCGGCCGTACTCGCCGCTGAGCCGAATGCAATTACGCTCCGATACCTGCAGACTCTGACCGAGATTGCCTCCGAGAAGAACTCGACGATTGTCTTTCCGTTACCGGTCGAGTTGTTGAACATGTTGCGCAAGACCTCTGGAGCGAGTGAGCCGTCGACATAACAGGCATCAGATCATGTCGGATGACGGTTTTCGTGAAATTCAGCTGAGTGGCAAGCAACTCGTTTTCCTCTTTATGGCCACGACTGTTGTGTCCGTGGCGATCTTTCTGTGTGGTGTGCTCGTTGGGCGCGGTGTTGGTGCTCGCCAAGCGCCGGGGTCAACACCGATTGCGGATAGTATCGGTCGAGGTGGCCAAGTAATTGGGGAGGAGCTGCCTGATTGGACTCAGCCTATTGACGAGGCTAATACGGAAATCGCAGACGAGTTATACGCTGAACCCTCTGAATCGTCCCTGGAAGACGAACGTGCCGCGACCATAGGTCCCAGCGAGCCAGTGTTGCCATTGGAACCTTTTACGGTACAGGTAGCAGCACTAACCGGTCGTGCTGGCGCCGAGGTAATTCGAGACCAACTTTCGGATAAAGGATACCCCGCTTATTTGCTCGATCCCCCGCCTGGCGTACCAGGGGAGATGTTTCGTGTCCGCGTCGGCCGGTATCAGGACCGTGCTGATGCCGAGCACGTTCGTCGTCGTCTCGAGCAGGAAGAAAAGTTCAAGCCCTGGATTACCCGCTAGCCATTCTTTCCGGCGTTCTTCTCGCACTGAGTTTTCCAAAATTCGGCCAACCCGCGTTGGCTTGGGTTGCGCTGGTGCCACTACTTGCAGCGCTAGGTAGTGCGAAAGGTATACAAGTCCAGCGTGCATTCGGGCTCGGCTTGGCCACGGGTGCAGTCGCATTTGCCGGAACGCTCTACTGGATTAGTGAAGTTATGATGACTTACGGCGGTTTGGCATGGCCAACGGCCTTGGCTGTGAACGCTCTACTCGTATTTTACTTATCTATTTTTGTAGGGCTGTTCGCAGTGATGGCGATCCGCGGCATCTCAATTAGCGTAACTGTTGGCCTTGTTACCACATCGGCCGCGTGGGTTGTTAGCGAGTTTGGCCGAGGTTACCTGTTCGGCGGTTTCCCCTGGGCACTTCTCGGCTATTCCCAGGCTGAAGTTCTACCCGTAGCCCAGTTGGCGAGCGTGTTCGGAGTCTACGGTATTTCATTTCTCATCGTCCTTGTTAATGGAGCTTTGGCCAGTATTGCCGTTAGAGTGGATCGCCGACGGCTGACTACTGGCGGTGTTGTCCTTGGCATTGCAGTCTTAATTGCGTGTTGGGGCCAATGGCGTCTTAGTCAAAATACACTGATTAACGAAGGTGAACCAGTTCGCGTAGCGATGATCCAAGGTAACGTGGCACAGGATCAAAAACATGATCCCGGTTTTCGGACGTCCATCCTGGACACTTACCTGTCGGCGAGTCGCTCCGCGGCCGCGGATGGTGCGAAGCTCTTGATTTGGCCGGAATCGGCGCTTCCGCTCCCGTTTGATCAGGATGTTGGCACGGCTGTAGCAATTCAAAATCTTGCCAAGGAAACCGGTTCCCATATCCTGTTCGGTAGTGAAGAGAGTGAAGAAACCGACGGTTTTCACTACTACAATTCAGCCTTTCACGTTGGTCCTACTGGGATTGACCGACCGGCCTACCGGAAAATTCATCTTGTGCCGTTCGGAGAGTATGTGCCGTTTAGACGCTTTCTGTTTTTTGCCGATAAGCTTGTTGAAAGTGTGCCGGATTTTTCACCTGGTACCGAAACCATCACCTTTTCGATGAACGGGCATCGATTCAGTAGCGCGATATGCTACGAGGTGGTATATCCAAGTTTGGTGCGTTCGGCTGTTTCGGCGGGCAGTGAACTCCTTACAACGATCACGAACGATGCTTGGTTTGGGCGAACATCAGCACCGCACCAGCATTTTTCGCAGGCGGCCATGCGGGCCATCGAGCAGGGACGCTACCTTGTACGTGCCGCGAACACCGGTATAAGCGGTGTGGTCGATCCCTACGGCCGTGTGCTTGCACAGACCGAATTGTTTGAAAATGTTAGAGTCGTAGCTGATGTGCGATGGATTAATGTCAAGACGGTATACGGGTGGACGGGTGATTTGTTTGTCTATCTTTGTCTCATGCTAGTGATTTGTGTTTTGGTATTTGGTGTGCGGGCGAGCTGGTAAGATCCAGAGGGAGCAAGTGTGTCTGCGACGCGTGAAGAACAATTTTCTCGGTATCAAGATTTAATTAAGCGGGCTAAGGATTTGCGGGGTTATCTTTGACGCTGCTAGTTCAGCAGGCGAACTCGCTAAGTTGGAATCCCAGGCGGCCGCGCCAGACTTTTGGAAGGACCAGATGGCGGCCCAACGTGTGCTTCAGCGCCAGCGGAGGCTCAAGGATGATCGTGTGCTCGTCGACTCACTACAGCAGCGTAGCGAGGATCTCTCGGTACTAATTGACTGGGCCGAGCAAGGTGAGCTTGTTGATGATGACCTAACCCGAGCTCTCGATGAGTTGAACGCTGAGGTTGAGGCCGCTGAGATAAAGCGGATGCTAGGTGGCGAGCACGATCGTAAGAGTGCCATTCTTACAATTCATCCAGGTGCTGGCGGTACTGAATCCCAGGATTGGGCTGAGATGCTGCTCCGACTCTATCTGCGTTGGACTGAGCAGCGTGGATTCAAACGCGAAGTAATCGACCTCCAACCGGGCGACGAAGCTGGGATCAAAAGCGTTACATTGACGGTAAACGGTGATTATGCCTACGGCCTGCTACTGGCCGAAGCCGGTGTGCATCGACTTGTGCGGATCTCTCCGTACGACCAGGCAGGCCGTCGACATACTTCGTTCGCCTCTGTTTTTGTCTGGCCTGAATTACCCGATGACGTTGAGGTCGAGATCGATGACAAGGACCTTCGTATTGACACCTATCGTTCAAGTGGCGCCGGTGGTCAGCACGTGAACGTGACTGATTCCGCTGTACGAATCACCCACATTCCAACTGGTATTGTTGTTTCGTGTCAGAACGAACGGTCGCAGCATCGAAACCGTGACTCGGCCATGAAGGTATTGCGCGCGCGACTTTACGATATGAAGTTAAAAGAACAGCAAGCTAAACTGGAACAAATAGGTGGAGAGAAAAAA
>PBHT01000053.1 GCA_002720285.1 Acidobacteriota bacterium
AAGATTCTGCGGAATTTTAGATGTCTCCGTTAGACTGTTATGATCCAAAGGGTGTGGCCCTGACATGATATTTGCCATCAATGCAGCATCTCCAACACTGCGAGACATTGGGCCATAGTGAGTGAACGTTGAAAACGAACCCTCTCCGGTCATAGGAATTCGGCCGTAAGGTGCTTGATAGCCAACCACACCACATTGGGCGGCAGGCTGTCGTATCGAACCAGTAGAGTCGCTTCCTGTAGCTATGGTGGTCGCGCCAGCTGCTAATGCAGCTGCCGACCCACCTGACGACCCGCCAGGAGTGATATCAAGCCGCCAGGGATTCCTTGTTACACCCCACATTTTTGAATGAGTAGTAAACAACCAGCAAAACTCAGGACAAGTAGTGCGAGCAAATAGATTTGCCCCAGCCTTTAATAGGCGATCTATATGTGGCGCAGTGCTTTGGGAGACATGCTCTCTATTCAAAAGAGAGCCACTCGTACTGCGCTTTCCGGCAATGTCTACCGCGTCCTTCACAGCCAATGGAACGCCCAGAAGAAGACCGGGAGAGCCCCTCGGCTTCACATACTCCAATTCCGCAGAGCGTGCCGCAACTCTCGCTTCATCAAAATAACAATCTGCAAAGGGGTTTATAAGCGGTGATATGTCTTCTGACCGTTGAAGAATCGCATCAAGCAACTCAACCGGGGAAAGTTTCCGACTCCGAAACAACCCCAAAGCCTCACTAGCCGAGAGATAAGTCAGTTCTTTATGACTCATAAATTCCGCACGACAAGTAAGCAAGAGAATAAAAGAGCGGGCCTTGGCCCGCTCTCAATAAACAGAAACTGTCTAGTTTTAGAAGAACTAGTCCCGCTACATCCACTTATATCTATCAAGATACCATAGCCAGCCAGTAGGCTGGATTGAGGCATGGAGATTGTCCTTATACATCAAACCTTGTGGTTGATGGGTAATCCAAACGTAAGCGCCAGTATCTTCCATGATTTCCTGCATGCGAACGTACATCTGGCTACGTTTTTCTTCGTTAGTCTCCGTCAACCCTTTGTGATACAGCTCGTCAAACTCTGGGTCTTTCCAACGCTCCCAATTCCAGACACCGACTTGGTCCGAGATAAACCACTGGCTACTCTGGCTCGGATCGGGTGAATCTAGGTACTGATGTATATACAGCTGGAGATCCTTCCATTCATCTCCTTGTGACTCCAGCCCCAAGTTCCAAAATGGGCCAGCATCAACAGGAATTACGTCTACATTGATTCCAATCTCTGCAAGGTTGGCTTGTATTATGGTTGAAGCAGCCATCCGAGCCGTGTTGTTCATCGTTTTGAGTTCGAGGGATAAATTGCTTACGCCCGACTCAGCCATCAAAGCCCTAGCTGCGTCGAGATCAGGCTTCTCAAACTTCGTTTCAGTTCGATGTCCTACGATTCCGGGCGCAACAATACCGCGTGACCGAGGAGAGATGCCTGCGAATGCAGCATCGAGGATAGTTTCGACATCTACTGCATGCTGAATTGCACGACGGATACGTATATCTTGAAGTTTCGGATGGTCAGTGTTCATTCCCATCCACATCCAGGCCGTACTCGGATAAGCTTTAACTACTGTGTTATCAGGAGGACCATCTTTCTGATAACGAGCAAGCGTGTCTGTCGATATATGAGTAATGTCAACCTCGCCCGCCTCGTAAGCAATTTCTGCAGTTTTTTCATCATCAATAATTACAAATTTGACATCGGTAATATGGGGCTTCGGGCCGTTCCAGTTTGGGTTCAGCTCTAAGCTATAGGATTGTTTTTGGACCCACTCTTTAACCCTATAGGGTCCGCAATAGTGGTCAAACATACCGGTAAATTTGCCACCAGCTGCTTCGATCGCTTTTTTACACATAATCGCGCCGGTACCATCACATAACCAGGTGTACCAAATCGGTGCGAACGGAGCGTTTAGATGAATCGTTCCCGAGTGAGATCCAGTTATCTCTACATGATCCAATGCTACTGCTTTATCTTTCCATTCAGCTACTTTCATCCTTTCGAGTGAATACTTAACGTCTTCAGCATTCAGTTCGCTAATTGCCTCATGGGTTTCACCGTCGTACCAAATAATTCCCTTATTTAGCTCAAACTTTATAGTGCTCGCATCCGGCTGTTCAATCGAATTCACGAACATACTCGGCTTCCAGCCCCAGCCATCGCCATCGGTATAACTTGACAACCGCGCGAGGCACGCGAACTGGAGGACCATTTCAAATCCGCCAATCATGTAACCAGGGTCTGTCGACACAATCGTACGATTTGATCGAATTATGAGCGACTTTGAACCAGCAGAAGCTGCAAAAGCCGGGCTAAAGAGATTGCCAACAAGTGTCGACGCGGCGACTGCCGAACCCGTTTGAAGCACCTGACGTCTTGTGAATTTATTTTTCATACAAAACTCTCCCCCATTTGGTCTCATTAAAGGTAATACTGAGCTACTTATTACACCGATGATATATTAACTGGCTTTTAGGTGATTTGCCACATCACGTTTACTAGATAAATACAGGCTTAACTCCGCATGGTTCGTTGCGCATTCATGATGCGCTACAAAAAATCAATTGAAGCAACATGCTCATATACATCATCAAGAGAATATTTCTCGCGGTACTGATCGTCTGCGTGGCAATGCTGTTATTACTCTCGGCTATTCATCTTGTGCCGGGAGACCCTGCCGGCGTTGCTCTTGGACCGCGGGCCACACCCGAGATGCGAGAAGCCTTTCGGGTACGCATGGGACTCGATCAACCATTCATAATTCAGTATGTAAAATTTCTTGCGAATGTTGTTACTGGCGACTTGGGTGTCGATGTCTGGTCCAATAAACCTGTATCTTCAATTATCGGGGCACAAGTCCCGCATACGCTGCGACTAACTCTGCTAGGTTTAGGCTGGGCGGTTATCGTTGGTATTCCGCTAGGGTGCTGGTCTTCAATACGACCGAATAGCTGGATCGATCGTATAGTTGGCCTGATATCCGTGTCGGCGATAGCTGTTCCCTCTTTTATTATTGCTGTTTATTCTTTGCTGCTTTTTACGGTGACGTTAAGATGGTTCCCAGCAATCGGGGCCGGCGACAAAGGCGATCCATGGGATCAATTCATGCACCTAGTACTACCGTCATTCGCTATCGGTCTAGGCTGGGTAGGATATTTAGCCCGTTTAGTTAGAGCATCGATGTTAGAAACCATGGGCGAAAACCATATCCGAATGGCCCGAGCATACGGTCTTCCCACGGCAAAAATTACATATGTATACGCACTAAAACTAGCTATCTTGCCCACCGTTGCCTTGCTTGGCGTTGGTGTGGGTGGATTACTCTCTGGAGCTGTGTTTGCAGAAATTGTATTTGCGAGACCAGGAATCGGAAAGCTTGTATATGACGCCGTCATGACCCGTAACTACCCGATTGTCATGGGTGGCGTGCTAGTCACTACCATTTTATATGCCGCAAGCACATTGATTTCCGATCTTATTACAGCTGCTTTGGATCCACGGGTACGCGAGAACCTTTAAGCGGATGGAAGCTAAGAAATCATTTTCAGATTCATCTGACTTTCGTCGAGAGTCACGGTTTTCGAACCTAGTTCAATTAGTCAAGAACCCGCTTGGACTAATAGGTCTCATCATAGTGATTGCCATTGTCTCCAGTGCAATCTGTGCTGATTGGATCGCACCGTATGACTACAAAGCTTTCGATATCAAAGCCAGGCTCTCGGGACCAACCTGGGATCATTTATTGGGTACTGATAACCTCGGTAGAGATACTCTTAGTCGAAGTCTATATGGAGGAAGAGTAGCGCTGTCAGTGGCTTTGATCTCAGTCAGTCTCTCACTTGTGATTGGTTTATTTCTAGGTATGCTGGCAGGTTATGGCCCTCGGCGTTTAGACAGCCTGCTGGTTCTCATATTCGACTCGATTCGGGCGTTTCCAACCATTATGTTTGCGTTGGCAGTAATTACAATTGTTGGACCCAGTCTAAATACCGTTATTGCAGTCGTGGTTATCACAACGGTTCCTGGCTACGCTCGAATTGCAAGAACTCAAACATTGGCACTAAAACATACCGAATTCATTCTCGCCGAACGCTCGTTAGGTGCTAAACCAATTCGGGTCATGTTTTCGCACATTGTGCCCAATGTTATTGCACCATTACTGATCCTAGCCAGCATGGATATTCCCGTGGTGATAACGATCGAAGCCGGCCTGTCTTTTCTAGGGTTAGGCGTGAAACCACCAACAGCATCCTGGGGATCTATTCTGAACCTCGGGTATTCATTTATCCGAGACACTCCTTGGATGGTCATTGCAGGCGGTGTACCGCTCATACTGACAACATTGGGGTTCACCTTTCTTGGAGAAGCACTCCGAGATGTTTTTGACCCCAAACTAAAAAAAGACTAATGAGCAACTTTAATAACGTCCCCGTTATAGATATCTCTAATCTCAGCGTTGATTTTCAGACGCAACGTGGCGATGTTCGTGCGTTGCGTAACGTTGATTTGACCATCCCCCACAACAAGACCGTGGGTGTTGTTGGAGAATCGGGTTGTGGAAAGTCCACGCTCATCAACTCAATTCTTCGCCTTCTAGCGTCAAATGCGTCAATAACTTCAGGGTCAATAAGATTTCTAGATACAAATATCCTAGAAATGACAGATCCTGAACTCAATGACCTGAGAGGCCAGAAAATCTCAATGGTGTTCCAGGATCCTATGACAGCGCTTAACCCTGTAATTACGGTCGGCAAGCAAATGACCGACATTCTTTTTCGGGATTCGCACTCTCGTAATGCTAAGCGAGAGAAAGCTCGCGACATGTTACAAATGGTCGGAATTCCAGACGCCGAAGACCGGATGAATGATTACCCACATCAGTTTTCTGGTGGAATGCGGCAAAGAATTTGTATTGCCATGGCTCTGATGATGAATCCTGCTCTTTTGATTGCAGATGAACCGACGACTGCTCTCGATGTCACGTTGGAAGCACAAGTCATTCATTTGTTACAAGAATTAAAAAATAGTTTTCAATGCTCAATACTATTTGTTTCTCACAATTTAGGGCTGATTGCTGAGCTCTGTGATGAAGTGGTTGTAATGTACGCAGGTGAAGTGGTCGAACAAGGGGGTGTTTTCGATCTATTTCATAGCCCAGCTCATCCATATACCCAGAGGCTGCTTGAATGTGACCCTGCCCGGATAGAAAAGTCTACTGACGAGTTACCGACAATCTCGGGGCGGGTTCCGGATCTAATCGAATTACCTCCAGGCTGTATTTTCTCCCCTCGTTGCGTATCAAAATTTGAGCCCTGCTCCACCCAACCGCCCCCTGAATTTGTCGTAAACGAACACCACAAAGTGCGTTGTTTTCTTAGCCAAAATGGCTAATATTCTTTCAATAAATAACCTACGGGTACGGTTCCGTACGGATGGCGCGGTACGAGCATTTATAGATAGAAATCAAGATCCATATATTGATGCTGTGCTAGACGTCAGCTTATCAATTGAACGCGGTAAAACACTAGGGCTAGTCGGTGAATCAGGTTCGGGTAAAACAACCATAGGAAGGTCTATCATTCGTTTAGTTGATCCTGCAGGCGGTACTATCATGTTCGAGGATGAAGATATCGGCCGTATGTCTTCAAACCGCTTAGCAACTCTAAGAAAAGATATTTCTATGATGTTTCAGGATCCAGTTGCAAGCCTAAGCCCGAGAAAAACAGTAGGAAGTCTTATTCTAGAACCTTTTAAGATTCACGGAATCGACCAAATCAATCAAAATCAAAAAGCAAGAGAGTTGATCGAAATGGTAGGGCTCAACGAAGCGTTTCTTGGAGCATATCCCCATCAACTTTCCGGTGGTCAAGCCCGCCGGGTGGGCGTAGCCAGAGCCCTCGCACTGAACCCCAAACTCGTTATAGCTGATGAACCGACTGCCGGCCTTGATGTCTCAGTTCAAGGTGAGATTCTCAACTTGATGAGACGGCTTCAAGTCGACCGTGGTTTAAGTTACCTGATCATCACCCACAATTTACCAGTGATTCGGCACCTTAGTAACCATCTTGCAATTATTTATCTCGGCAGAGTGATCGAAATCGGATCTACGAAGGATATTTTTACCAATCCCGCGCACCCGTATACCCTTGGTCTCCTCTCTGCGGTACCCCAACCAGATCC
The DNA here is from genome assembly GCA_002720285.1 of Acidobacteriota bacterium. Classification (GTDB taxonomy): domain Bacteria; phylum Acidobacteriota; class Vicinamibacteria; order Vicinamibacterales; family UBA823; genus UBA11600. The sequence goes on from PBHT01000053.1 coordinate 6,222, forward strand.
AAACAAACGACGAGAAAAACTGAAACTAGAAGGAGAACTACCGTCACTGTCACGACGGCCCACTGGATGTGAATTTCATACACGCTGCCCATTTGCAGTCGAAAAGTGTCAGCAAGAATCACCGATACGTCAAGAAATCGAGCCACGCCGTTTTGTCAGTTGTCATTTTCCTTTTCCGCTAAGTCAAGTAAAGGTTCAAACCGCTTAATTAAGGACATATGAAATGTTGACTCGCCACGAATTTCCTTTACCTATCCGTGAAATCAAAAATTTACGAATACCCATGTCTGATGGTTGTGTGTTAACAGCACGGTTATGGCTACCACAAAATGCAGAAGCGAACCCGGTACCCGCTATTGTTGAGTACATCCCGTATCGACAACACGATGGAACCGCCACATTAGATGCCCGAACACATCCTTATTTTGCTGGCCATGGTTATGCGGCAATTCGTGTAGATATCAGGGGCAGTGGTAACTCGGAAGGCGTACTCCACGATGAATATCTTAAACAAGAACAGGATGACGCACTAGAAATTCTTGCGTGGATTGAAAACCAACCATGGTGCAGCGGAAGTATAGGGATGATAGGTATCTCCTGGGGTGGGTTTGCGGCCCTGCAGATTGCAGCCCTACGGCCACCGCAGTTGAAAGCCATAATCACCGTTTGCTCAACCGATGATCGCTATACAGACGATGTTCATTGGATGGGTGGATGCCTTCTAACGTCTAGCGTCTCTTGGGGTGCTGGAATTTTTGGCGTAAAGCACCGGCCGCCCGATCCATCAGTTGTCGGAGACAAGTGGCACGACATGTGGCGCGAAAGGCTCGAATCAAACTCTGTGCCCCTCATATCGTGGCTCAAACATCAGCAGAGAGATGAATTTTGGCAGCACGGATCTGTGTGCGAGGACTACGATGCCATTGATTGTGCAGTCTACGCGGTGGGCGGGTGGACTGATGGATATACAGATGCCATTTTTAGACTCATGGAGAACCTTAAAGGTCCACGCCGAGCATTAGTCGGACCGTGGACTCACGTCTATCCCCACTTTGGATTTCCAGGCCCTGCAATCGGCTTCCTACAAGACGCCTTACGATGGTGGGGCCGATGGCTCAAACAAGATAACAATGGTATAGACAAAGAACCAATGCTGAACATCTGGATGCAAAAAAATTTCAAAGCTGACGCATCTGATCCAACAGTTGAGGGCGATTGGTTTGGTCTTGAGAACTGGCCACCCACCAAACAAACTATGAATACTTATTGGCTTAGCAGTAACAGACTTAGCTCCAGTTCTACTAAGGAAGTCCCTCTACAACTTCAATCGCCTACGACCTCTGCTCTTAATGGCGGTGAGTGGTGTCCCAGAGATGGTGGTGGCCTTGGTCCAGAATTTCAGACCGACCAAAGAGGAGATGATGGGTGCGCGCTCTGTTTCGATACTGACTTATTGGATCAAGATTTTGAAATTTTGGGCAAACCAACCATTAAGGTTGATATTGCAGTTGATATGCCAGTTGCTATGCTGGCAGTTCGTTTGTGTGATGTCACACCAACAGGTAAATCATCTCGTATCACTTTCGGTCTAATCAATCTCTGTGATCGCGATGGTTACGACAGTCCCAAACACATTAACCCAGGAGAGCGGTTTACAGTCTGCCTTCAGCTCAAGTCGGTCGCATATCGCTTCCGCAAAGGTCATCGCATTCGTCTGGCTATCTCAACAAACTACTGGCCAATGGTATGGCCATCACCGAAACGTGAAACAGTTACCCTATTTACCGGCTCTGCAAAGCTTGAACTTCCAACTACCAACGGAGTTGAGGTCACAACGCGAGATGATCTTTTTGAACAAGCAGAGGGAGCCCCCGAACTACCAGTACGAATCGATTCTCCAGAATCAGTAGCGATGAATATTAAATATGACATCGTTGCTAGAGAAACCAATTTGGCTTACCAAACGGATGATGGTGTGACGTACTATCCGGATATTGACCTCTCTACTCAGAGAACAGGCGACAATCATTACATTATTCGAGACGACGAACCCACTTCAGCAAAAGTAAAGATGTATCGCACGTCTAGTATTTTTCGGCAAGATTGGACTGCTTCTACTATCGAGCAACTCCAACTTACGTGTGAAGAAAATGCATTCCATGTATGGGCAAAATTAGAAGCTTTTGATACCGGTGACTGTATTTTTTCAAGGGAATGGAACGAAAAAATTCCACGAAGCTTTAAGTAGATGCCAATTAATCCTCGTTATTCAAAGTTGTTCGAGCCTCTCGAGATAGGCCCAGTAACAACACCGAATCGCTTCTATCAGGTTCCCCACTGCACGGGTATGGGTTATTCGCTACCGGAAACACTTACAGCAATGAGGAGCATCAAGGCAGAAGGTGGTTGGGGAGTTGTCTGTACCGAATATGCATCAATCCATCCATCATCTGACGATACACCGTTTCCGTCCTGCACATGGTGGGATAACGGAGATGTCAGCACCATGTCGGTTGTTGCAGATGCCATTCACGAACATGGCGCACTCGCGGGCACCCAACTGTGGCATGGCGGGCTTTATGCGGCAAACAAAGGCACACGAGAACTTCCATTCGCTCCTACTGGGGGGCCAATCGCATACCTCAATCCGCTTCATGCGATCGAGATGTCCAAATCAGATATTAAGGACCTGCGACGTTGGCAGATCGACGCCGCCAAGCGAGCTAAAACTGCTGGGTTTGATATTATTTATGTCTATGCTGGCCACGCGTATCTTCCATTTCAATTCATAACACCACGATTCAATCAGCGTCAAGACGAATATGGAGGGTCCCTAGAAAATCGAGTCCGCCTGTTTCGGGAAATGATCGAAGACACAAAAGATGCAGTTGGCGATCGATGTGCCGTAGCCGTTCGATTCGCAGTTCATGAATTTCAAGTAGATGGTGGACTTTCAAGCGACGCAGAAGGTCGGGAAGTTGTTGAAATGCTTGCAGACCTACCCGACCTGTGGGATGTGAACATCAGTGACTACCGAAGCGACTCGGGTTCTTCTCGATTCTTCGCAGAAGGCAGCCAAGAACAATACACGGAATTTGTGAAGTCTGTCACGAACAAGCCAGTCGTGGGCGTCGGGCGGTACACTTCACCTGATACGATGGTTTCCGCGATTGAGCGCGGAGTCCTTGATCTAATTGGTGCTGCGCGTCCTTCGATCGCAGATCCTTTTCTGCCTAATAAGATAGCCAATGGCCAAGAGGACGATATACGCGAGTGTATTGGGTGCAATATCTGTCGAGCAACGTTTAAGGCCAGCACGCCTATTCGTTGTACGCAAAACCCTACGATGGGCGAAGAGTTCAGACGAGGATGGCATCCCGAACAAGTTCCACATAAGTCGTCAGATCACACTGCACTCATAGTAGGTGCGGGACCAGCTGGACTTGAGTGTGCGGCGACGCTAGGAGCGAGGGGCTATACGGTAACACTAGCTGAAGCGACGAATGAGCCAGGTGGTCATATAGGTACGGCCGCAAAACTACCAGGGCTCGCAGCCTGGGCAAGAGTCCGTGACTACAGAATATCGAAAATCTTACAAATGCCGGACGTTACGCTATATAAAAATAGTCCCATGACAGCCGACAATGTGCTCGAATTTGATAGTGACACAATTTTGATTGCAACTGGATCCAGGTGGCGCAACGACGGTGTGGGTCGATTCAATCGCTCACCAATTCATGGATGTTACGGTCCTGGAGTACTAAGACCAGAAGAGGTGCTATCGAATTCAGAAATTCAAGGGCCCGTTGTGATCTTCGATGACGAACATTACTACATGGCAGGTGCGTTAGCTGAACTGCTCATCGGCCAAGGACATTCGGTCACGCTCTGTACAACAGCTCCTGAACCATGCGTATGGACCCAATGGACCGACGAACACCACTTACTAATACCTCACCTATACAATTTGGGTATAAACATCATCGTTTCCCATAATCTCTTAAGTTTTAACGGAAGCTCAGCAGAACTAAAGTTTCTGTACAGCTCTGAAACTATTTCTGTCGATTGCAACACACTAATACCCGTCACCGCTCGCAAACCAAACGACAGCATTTACTTTGAACTACTGAAAAAACTGGAAGGTTCAGATGAATCAGCAGCCCCCACAATTACAAGAATCGGTGACTGTTTAGCACCAGGCCTCACTGCCGATGCTGTTTACAGCGGACATAAGTTTGCGCGCGAACTTGGGATCGATAGCACTATGCGACCCTTAAAACGAGAACGCATTATTATGTCTTCACCACCGCTCGACTAAGGTAATCAGTTTCTGATATGGCACGAAAATCCCGTGGCAAACAACGCGCCAGATCAGCCTTTCCTTCTCAACAACCTTGGCAACGATTGGTTAACCCATACAGCCCAATTGAAGTCCTCGACGAGGAAGAATTGAATGCTATCCATGAAGCCAGCATGGAAATTCTTGAAAATGTTGGTGTCGAATTTCTAAGCGAGCGTGCCCTTACCATTCTCGAAAACTCGGGCGCTATTATTGACCGTGACAACAATCTTGTGCGTATGGATCGGGGACTTGTACTTGAGTCGATTTCCAACGCCCCCTCTCAATTTACTTTGCACGCACGCAATCCGCAACGCTATGTGCTTATTGGAGATAACCACATTTGTTTCGATTCAGTCGGTGGGCCCGCGTATGTGTCCGACCTTGATCAAGGAAGGCGTGCTGGCAACTTTAATGATTTTCGAAAGTTTATATGTTTAATCCAGTCTTTGGACGTACTTCATATGTGTGGTGGGATTCCAGTAGTACCTGTTGACCTTGATCCGGCGACACGTCATCTTGACTGCATTTACACCACAATTACTCATATAGACAAAGTCTGGCATACGACTGGCCTAGGACGTCAACGGATGTCTGATGCGATTGACATGCTTTGCATAGTTCGAAATCAAACCAGAGACGAAATCAAAACTGAACCTGGCATATTCACAACAATAAACTGTAATTCTCCACGCCGGTTCGATGGCCCGATGCTTGATGGGTTAATGGAAGCAGTCGAACATGGTCAAGCGGTTACCATCACACCATTTACGCTTTCTGGTGCAATGAGTCCTACGACTCTCGCTGGCTCTCTTGTTCAGCAAAATGTAGAAGCGTTGGCAGGCATCGCATTCGCTCAGATCGTATCTCCAGGCTCACCTTGCATTTATGGCGCATTTACCTCTAATGTCGACATGAAGTCTGGTGCCCCAGCATTTGGGACTCCGGAATATACACAAGCTTGCCTAGCATCGGGCCAAATCGCACGCTACTACGGGATGCCTTACCGCTCTAGCAATACAAACACGTCCAACGTCGCTGACGCGCAGGCTGTATATGAATCATCTATGTCCCTTTGGGGATCGATAATGGGTCACTCGAACTTATTGCACCATGCTGCTGGTTGGCTTGAAGGTGGCCTCACAGCTTCTTTTGAGAAAACTATTATCGATGCTGAAATGCTACAAATGATGGGAGCATTCTTGAAACCATTTAAGGTCACAAACGATACCTTGTCTGTGGAAACCATATCTCAGGTTGAGCCCGGTGGTCACTTTTTTGGCACAAAGCAGACTCTGGACCTTTACGAGGAAGCTTTTTATTCCCCTTTGTTATCAGACTGGCGGAATTTTGAGACTTGGTCCGACTCTGGAGCACAAACAGCTACTGAACGCGCCAATATTCTTTGGAAAAATATTCTCGATAACTACGAACAACCGCACATAGATCCAGCCACTGACGAACACCTAAGAGTCTTTGTAGATCGGCGCAAGAAAGAAGAGAGACAACATTAATGACATCAAAACCTAAAACACTCAACTCTGACTTCTATAAACGAACTCGACTGCCACTCCTTGAAGCCGATACGATGCCAACGGAGTGCTACACATCGCGAGATTTCTACAATCTAGAAATAAAGAAAATTTTCTACAAAGTCTGGAATTTTATCGGTAGAGCAGATCTGGTGCCAGAGATTGGCGATTACTATGCGTTTGATTTTGCCGATGTCCCAATTTTAATCGTCCGTGGTGATGACAATAAAATTCGAGCATTTGCAAATAGTTGTAGACATCGAGGTGCAAAAATTGCGTCGGGTGAGGGAAACTGTAATGCCTTTTCCTGTCCCTACCACGGTTGGACATATTCCCTTGATGGCCATTTAAAAGCAGCAACCTATATGGATCGCACAAAAGGCTTTAATAAGTCAGATTACGGTCTCGTACCACTTCGCCTCGAACAATGGGGCGGTTTTCTATTTGTATGCTTCGATAATAACGCCGAACCACTGGAACATTTCCTAGGTGATCTTCCGGAACTCATGCGCCCCTATGATCTTGACCGCCTAAGGTGCACTCGCCGTCAGGAATACTCACTTCAATGTAACTGGAAAATTTATATTGAAAACGCAATGGAGTCGTATCACGTGCCCTGGGTTCACAATAAAACGCTTCAGAAACAAAAACGAGATCACAACCCGCCGATATTACCCATTAATGGTGAGTATTCTGGCTTACTCACACGACACAAAGGAAGTCGAGCCTTACTCCCAGGGATGGAAGGTTTCCCTTATATACCAACACTTACTGGCGATAGCGCTGAAGGAACCTACTACATCTTGATCAATCCAAGCACGATGCTTGGGTGTACGTTTGACACTGTCTGGTGGCTTGAGCTTCATCCCGAAGGACCCGAGCAAACCAAACTTATAGTTGGATCATGTTTTCATGAGACTACAACTGCTCGCGATGATTTTGAACACATTGTTCAGAACTACTACAAAAGGCTTAATATCTCTATTGTCGAAGACAATGAGATTTCAGAGCTACAACAGGCAGGTTTAAGGTCACCATTCGCACAGCCCGGACGATTTTCTTACATGGAACCACTAGTACACGTGATCGATAACTGGGTGCTGGATAGAGTGCTCAGTGACTGACAGTGACCAAAAGCTACGGCTTCACATTGCGGCATTGTCATCGCAGCCTGATGTGTTCTGGGTAACAGAAGAACGATTTGCTAACGCCTGCTCTCGCCATCCAGAATTAGCATTAAGACTAGAGGCTGATTGGAGTTGGGATCTAGTTGGATTTGATCGAGCGGTTCGAATCAGTGACATTTTAATTGGCTGGCGATTCGGCGATCTGTCTCAAATCAGGAAGACTCAACGACTAAAATGGATTCAACTCACTGGCGCGGGAACCGAACACCTCCAGCCGCTTGATTGGCTACCTCGGCGCATCAGGCTGACAAACAATGCCGGGGTTCATGGACCCAAATTAGCAGAATTTGCCGGCACCTCTATCCTGATGTTGAACCACGGATTCCCCCATTACGTTACCCAACAGCGTCGATCCAAATGGTCGAAGCAATTCACAACAACCATTAATGGAAAGAGCGTTCTTATTATTGGTCTCGGTAGTACAGGCGGTGCTGTGGCGAAATGGTTGAAAACCAAATTAGGATTGAAGGTCGTTGGAGTTCGACGCTCAGGTCAACCACATCGATACGCGGATTCGGTATTTCCTCCAAATCAAATTGACAGGCTACTCCCACAGGCTGATTTTGTTGTCGTTACGGCGCCGCTAACGAATGAAACCAACAATCTCCTTGATCGTCGTCGACTTTCACTTTTAAAGCCAACCGCTGGTCTGGTCAATTTGGGGCGTGCAAAAATAATTGACTATAAAGCACTAGCGGAATACTTAGAAGAAGGCCGAATAGCCGGTGCTATATTGGACGTGTTCGACCCAGAACCGCTTCCTCCAACTTCACTACTGTGGCAAACCCGTAATTTGATCGCTGTCCCACATTGTTCTTCCGACGATGCCGAGCATTACATTGATCACACTCTTGATTTGTTCTTCGAAAATCTTAGTAGGCTATTGCAAGGGAAACGACTCAAGAATGCTATATCAAGAAGGCACCAATATTGATACCCATACAATACCCGATGATTGACCATATAAATTAGCCAGATAACCATTCACTAGGAATCAACTTACGCTACCAAAATTATTTGCTCCTGATTTCTCTGAATGTAGGGTTAATCCACTTCATATCATACGACTCGAAGTGTCAACATGAACTCATTGCCCAATTAAGACAGACGAACAGATTCCAAGTGCATAGGTCATGCAAGAGCTAGATGTCCCCAGCGTTACCCAACTCAAAGTAATCGCCAGTTCAGAGGTATCGTAAATGTTGATCCATCATGGAACGATATCCAACCGCAATGAATCGCTACCTGCACTCAATACATCGGTAATTTATTTATCAGCTTTTCCATGGAAATGACTAAGACCAACAAACCAAAGATTCGAAATCCAGGAGTTGAATCTCAGATCGACTAGCAAATCGCATAGATTGGCGACATCAGATCAATAATTTCTCTTCGAATGGATAGGTAGACAAAGGTAGTGCGCCGTCTTTAGTCACCAAGACCTGATCTTCGAGTTTTACACCGTACGGTGCACCATCCTTACCAGCATAACATTCGAGACAGAAAACCATATTCTCCTGAATATTTCGGTCCACATAAGAACTGGGTTCTCCCTTGCGATCATCATCAGGATAAGGTATCCCCGGACCTTCATCTTCCAATCCCGCCTGGTGAGCCATAGCTCCATAACGACCATTCATATACCCAGAGGGTAACTTTGGTGCCGCATGTCCGAATTCTTCAAATGTCATTCCGGGCTTCATCAGCTCACGCATGCCGTTCACGCAATCATACGCTATCCGATAGGCCTCTTTTTGGCCGTCCGTTGCCACGTCACCACACAGAAAGGTCCGGGAAATATCGACGACATAACCTTCATAAACATTTGCGTCCGTATCAATGCCTACCAGGTCACCGGGTTGAACCACCTTGTCATGCGCCTCCGACATCCACGGATTTGTATTCGTGCCGGATGCGACTAAACGAGTGAACATGAACTCCCCATGGTGATCGAATAGGGTCTTGTTCAAAATGCCCAGCAATTCATACTCTCGGATCCCGGGCCGGATTGCCGCCTCAAAATCAGCCAGCATTGCATCACCCGCTGCACCATTTAAAATCATCAGTTGAACTTCTTCAGGCGTTTTGACTTCACGCGCATCGACTGTAGCCGGACTCGGATCGGAGACCTTGATGCCGACATTCTGCAGTGCCATGAATCCAAATCCATCCAGCTTATCCACAGCCAATGGCTCTCCAGCGTATCCGAGTTCAGTCATCACCGACTTAATCTGATCTGCCCATTTGCTTGCAGCTGCTAACCCCTCGGCAGCTTTATACTGCCACGATGGCGCTGGGCGAACGTCCTCTGTGATTTTCTCGGAGACATGCATTGAGTTCATGTATTCGAACAGTACCGGCGCACCATCGGCCGGGACAACGGCAAAACGCGCAAGGGTTGTTGCCGTCCACACGCCCATTACTTCTGTTCCCGTAGCATAGCGGATATTGCCCGGATTATAGAAAAGACAGACTGGGATCCCATGGTGCTTCATCATTCGCTGCAGACGGGCGAGACGCCCTGCACGAAGAGCCAAAAAATCGATTTCACTCACATTGGGGACCCGCAACATCTGGATATGGGGACTTGGATCTCTATAGTGATTGCCGCCAACATCCATCTATGATTCTCCTTTGAGTTACGTGTTAGTTATTTTCAGACGCACAACAAGCTAATTGGCCTTGACAGTTTATCTTATAAACTGATCCACAAAATCAGCTCCGAGCCCAACTTTTGTGTAATAGGCTCGACAATCTTCTATTAGAGTAAACACGTCGTCGTATCCTAACGGGTTACCATCAGGATCAATATAGTAGAGACATCCGGTAACATGGAAAAATGTGATCATTTCGTCAACACCCTTTGGTACGGTCAGTGTATGCGTCTCACCAGGTGGCTCGAATACGTATGATCCCTCTTCAGCGACCCAGTCATGCTCAAGATAATGCCATCTTCCTTTCAGGACTAACCCATGTACTGGATTTGGATGGCGATGACGATGTAGAACACCGGATTTACGCACTCGGAGCAATTCTGTCCAATATCCATTACTTACATTCAAGCACAGAGGTCGTGTCCATACCTGATCTCTATGTTCAACCCAAATACGTTCATCATCATCAAGAACATTTGGTATAACCATCTCTTTTACCGCTTCCCGAGGCAGCGGAATCCGTGCTGGCTCAAATGGATTGCGATCAGGGAGCTTTGGTAACATTTTGTGTCTTCCTTGATTTTTGACAAGACGCCGAATTGTAACCCTAGGAGTATAGAAGATGATTTTCTCATACGGGCCACTAGACTGCCCCTTTGCTAAATCGCCACCAAAACAGATACCGCTCTGTCATTTATTTAGATAGACTCCCCTACCCTTAAACAGTAACATTTGATACACAGCATAGCTGTTTCACAATCTCAACCTAAACGAGCTTTCTTGATGAAATACCAAACTCCCAGCACAACCAAAGAAGCCGCCGTGCTCATTAAGCGCGAGCGGGGCAAGGC